>CAZZYE010001125.1:0-2844 GCA_964658145.1 uncultured Stigonema sp. | reverse complement strand
TCCTTCATCAATCTGTGCAAGTATTGGTTTCCCCATTGGCATCGCCGCCTCTAGCCTGTGATGTCCATCATATGGTATTAATTGTTGCCCGTCCCATAGTAAGCCAACTGGGGAAGCTTCCCACTCCCATAGACTAGATTCCATTTGTGAAGCATAGTATTTAACCGTTGCTTGGTCAGTCTGTACCCTACACTGTGTACCTAAATCCATATTTACCCACTTTGGATCTATCCAATACTTACCGGGGTGGGACCAAATAAAGGTAGAGGTTATCGAAAACGGCTTATCATTTTCTGGGGGATGTGCGGATCGTACAACTTCACTATCATCATTTTCTGGTTGTGCGGATGTCTGGCGACAAGCCACTTCGTGTCTACGTACAACTTCACTATCATCATTTTCTGGTTGTGCGGATCGTACAAATTCACTATTAGTACCATCAGCCCAATCGACCTGAAACTGATTCTTGCCGACAACATTCACTATCCTCCCCCTTCTCCCCCTACCAGCTGCCCAATTTGGTGCAACAGTATCGCCTACTTGAAAATTGCTGGTTATGAATTGTGTGGGCTGCACAGTTGAATCTTCCTGATCCTTCTGCCAAGAATAGCTATTGTCAGGGTTTATTGATTTAATTACCACTCGACGTTCCCAAAGCTTTTCAAGCGCTTTAAGAACTTCATCATGCTGTTCGCCTAATTTTTCACTTATTGTGGCAGTATCAGCCCAATTTTCGCTCTTGCCTTCTTCTATGAAATCAGGCACCGCCTTGTACACTAGCGCTAAGAAATCCTCTTCTTTCTGTATAGGCTGTGCGATCCATACAGGCACTACCTCAAACCAGCCAAGTTTAAGAGTGAGGTGCTTTTTCTCTGAACCATCTCCTGCATTAACGTAAACTTTGTCACCATCTACCCCGGTAATTTCGCCCTCATGACCTACCCACTGCTGTAAATTACGAGTGCGAACTTTAAGCACTCTTACCTTTGTCCCTTTACTCGGTAATTCTGCTTGTTGCATACAAGTTTCCTTAGTTTCCTGTTCATTGCTGAAGCTTTCTGGAGCTTTCCATGTAAGCCCCAGTGGGATGTAGCGAGTAAGCCTTATAAGCAAATCTGCAAGGGTTGGTGTGGGAAATGGCTTGTTATCCCACCAAACCAAGACGAAGGGTAAATAGCCGCCATTATACGGCTGCTCGCCACTAGATTGCACAATTCCCTCAACAGTGGAACCGAGTAGCCTTACTCTATCCCCTACTGCGAATACATCATCTGGATCTGGTGGTTCTTCACCCCATTCATGTCCGTCCGCCCAGCCACGCACGATAAACCACTTTGCTTGCGTTGTGGAAGGTGCTGAAACGATCATCATTCCTGCACCTCCTCTTTATCCTCCGAATTTTCCTTTTCCTTAATCTCCTCCCAATCTCCTCGCTCACGCCCGTGTTTCTCCTGCACTAGGATAAATTCAGCAGAGATGCGATCTCGCTTCCTTAAACTATGCTCCTGGGCGATTTCACTGGTTGATTGCTCAACTCGTAGCTTTGCCATTTCAAACCACGCCTGGGCGCTCAGTCGCCAATCCTCACGAGCGACAGCATCCAGCTTTCTACAAAGTTGAAAATCAAAGCGAGTGTCTAATACGCCAAATTCTTTGAGGTGGTAAATCTCACTATGTTTGTTGCAGGCTTGACAAATGGGGATGCGATCGCGTTCATCGCGTTCGTAGTTGTAGCCTGGGATCACCCGCCGCACTAAATTTGGGCTGATTTTGCCCGAATCCTGGCAGCAGAAACACCGCCAGCATTGATGCGAGCGCAGAAGAATTGGGTTTTTGTTATGAAGAAATTAAGGAAGAATTTGTTTTAGTAGCCCTCCGTCCCCACTAGCATTGTCAAAGTCAGTATCCACTATCTAGGGCTTGCAAATTTTTATCACACCATAATTGCTTTGGCAGTCAGGACTTTGCCAGCAGAAGAATTTCCCCATCCTCCATTGATGTTGAATAATGGTTATGATTTTCTGAGAGAGCTAGCAAAGTTTTTTGGGTTGGCTACCCGCACAAAGAGAATAAAAAAGTATAAAAGACAACTCCAGGAGTGAAATATTATGACTAATTATTTTCACGAGCCAAAGTCTTTTAGGGGTGTTAATTGCAGGGAGGTGGCTGGAGAACGAGCCAGGAAAAAGTGTCGAGATTGGAATGTATTCATTCGGAAAATAAATAAGCTCAGAGCAGAGGGACGAATTGCTGAAGTTGAAGAATTAGAGCTTCCTTATCTAGATTTATGGGAATTTGAGCGCTCTCTAAAATCTCCCAATAAAAAACGAAAGGGGTAGTTAACTATTACCTAAAACTGTATAAAATTACCCCTCGTTTAGACCATAAGTCTGAAAGTGGGATAAAGCTTGAGCATCGTTTAAAGGGGCTAAATCGGAATTTGCTGCACGATAAAAATTGGCAGTTTAACATTATTATTCCCAATTATCTCGACCATCTCTTTAAAAAAAGTCGCTCTCCTAGAGTAAGTCATGAAAGCAGCAATGAGCAAATGCGTTCTATCTAATTTATGAGTTTACAATTTAAGTTGGACTTTTAGAGAAGTTGGGATTATAACTAATTGAAGTTAACCGAAAACTATAATAGTTTACACTAGAGTAGCAGATATTGAAGTTGAAGAGGTTTAAAATGGTAGAAACTGCAACCGCTCCCCTAACAGGAAAAGCGCTCCTTCAAAAGATTAAGTCCAGTAACTTGTCTAAGCGGAAACTCGCCAAAGATAGTGGTTATTACTCAGTGACTAAGGAGGGTGAGACTCGCATCAATTTAGCAGATTTTTATCAT
>CAZZYE010001124.1:0-2844 GCA_964658145.1 uncultured Stigonema sp. | reverse complement strand
CTTGGCTAACTGATAATGATAATCAATATTGGTTGCTGCGGGGCGGTTCGTGGTACGACATCGAACGGTTCTGCCGCTCTGTGTATCGTGTCAGGAGCCCGCACGACAACTGGCTCGACCATGTCGGCTTTCGGGTTGTGGTGGGGGCGTTCAGGAATTAGTTGCCCTTTGCACTTTAGCCATTTTTTCTTTACCCTTCTTTATTCTTTTCGCGCACCGTGCGATCAATTTTTTTTCCTCTCAATTAGAGTAACAAGAAACATCTGAATTAGTCAAGTGGGAATCAATAAATTTCTCCTACCCTGACTGCGTCGGCTCTACATCTAGCAATTAGGGTAAATAGACCTTTTTTGTCTCACGCTCTACGCCCAGACGCAAAGAAGAACGCCAAAAAATGTACAGACGCGATTAATTGGGTCAAGACAAAAATCGTGGTTGGACAAAAAACCAATTTTATCCGCGATCTGATTCCTAGTTAAGGGAACTCCAACAAATAAATTATCCAATATTGTGGGGTGGGCATCCTGCCCGCCCAGTTCATGGGACAGGCAGCATGCCCATCTTACAAGGAATTGACCACAGATTGTAAGGGCGCAGAAACCGCGCCCCTACGATTTGCTCGAATCAGGATGCAGACGTTTACTATTTCTGTGAATGCGTAAGTCCTACCTACGTTAGTTTGAGTTTTTGTTAAAACCTGTGCAGTATTGCCGAGAAATCGGTTTCTTTATCCAAATCTCATGTCCTACCAATAAATCTTCGGACAAACCGGGTTTGTTTGCACAGAAGGTGTTAACATAAAACATGGGGCTGGCAATTCCGGATGCTGCGGGGCGGTTCGTGGAACAACAACGCGAGGAACTGCCGCTCTGCGTATCGTGACAGGAACCCGCGCGACAACAGGAACGACAATGTCGGCTTTCGGGTTGTGGTGGGGGCGTTCAGCGCTCTTGTGCTGTCAGAACTGGTGGATGGGAATCCATTGGGCGTACCAAACAAGAGTCCAGACCTGCAAAGAGCGAGGTTGATAACGACCTCCAAATATCAAACTGAGTCGGATAGCTTGGTAGGCTGCAAGGTCGAACAGTTGTCCGGCTTAATTATAATCATATCATCAACTTTACTAGAAATTGACCGCTCCATCCTTGTGAAAATTGGGACTTAAGGTGGCTCGACTGCTTTAAGTATGAATACAGATAGATTAGATCGAATTGAAGCTATCCTAGAGCAAACAGCAGGTACAGCACAAGCCAATGCAGTAGCAATTTCTGAACTAAGTTCATAGCATTGGCGAACTGGGTTCAACCAGAAAATAGAACAGTATGAGCGGTAGTGCTTTATATTGGAGAAAGGGTAATGAGATCATAAACTTTACTAGAAATTGACCGATCCATCCGAGCCTTGTCACTAGAAGAACAGATATGGCTGTTGGAACATCTTGCTCGGCACTTGCGAGAAAAGACACAGACAGATACTTTTCCATTGAATTCTCACAATATGGAAAAAGACTTAGCTGCTATGGCAGGCGATCCAGACATCCAAATAGAGATAGCCACAATTAACGAAGAGTTTGCTGTTGCTGAGATGGAAGAAGATAAAGGCAATGTTTGGATTAAGTGAGTTAAAGCAAACTAGAGCTTGTCAAGAAATTCGTTTGGAAGTACAACTAGAAGCAGTACCTCGTTTGTTGGCATTGCGGTTGACTGTGGAACAAGTAGCAGAGGCATTAGGTTTAAGTGTAGAGCAAGTGCAGCAAGCAGCACAAAATCAACAACCCTCATGATACCCCACAGGCGAACTTCTCAAGGATATCCACTGGGGAGTAAAGTCAGGCGATCGCATTGCCGATCGTAGGTGTCAACTTATATCATGTCCGGTTGAACACTTATAATTAAGACTGACGCGGAAACGCGGGGAAAAGGGGACCCGCGAACCTTATTATAAGCAATTAAGCAGACATGATATTAGTCCGCGAAGGCGGACTTCGTTTGTGTAGCCGCGACTTCCAGTCGTCAGGGCTTAAGTTGACACGAATGGCATCTTGTCCGTCCCACAAGAAACTATCTCTTTCTTAAATTTTAGGACTTACGCATTATACAAATTGAGCATCATGTGTATAATGGAATACGGTCGTTTCAGAAAATACAGTTGACCACATGGTAAGGGCGGGGAAACCCCGCCCCTACAGCCGTCTGATTCATCCCACTGTATACAAGACTATTTCTGTCAATGCGTAAGTCCTAAAATTTGTGAAAACTGACAGCATTTTCTATCGCCTATTTCAAGAATTCCCCACTATCTTCTTTGAACTCATCGGTAATACCCCTCAAACAGCTAACACTTATAAATTTTCATCGGTTGAAATCAAACAAACAGCATTCAGAATTGATGGGGTATTTCTTCCCACACAAGGAGACAAAAACCCGATTTACTTCGTTGAAGTCCAGTTTCAACAAGATCTAGAAATTTACTCTCGACTGTTTTCAGAAATCTTTTTATACCTCCGCCAGAATAAACCTACAAACGATTGGCGTGCTGTAGTTCTATACCCAACCCGCGATCTAGATACAGAAAATATAAAACATTATCGTGAATTCTTCTCTAGTCAGCGAGTTAGTCGGATTTATTTGGATGAATTAGGTGAAGCTGCGTCCCTACCAATTGGCATTGCTACTATCAAGTTAGTGATTGAAAGTGAAGATACAGCAATTGAACAAGCAAGGGAGTTGATAGACAGAACCAGGCAAGAGATCAACTCAGCACCACAACAGCAGCAACTATTAAAATTAATAGAGACAATCTTGGTTTACAAATTTTTGAGCATGAGTCGAGAGGAAATAGCAG
>CAZZYE010001123.1:0-2845 GCA_964658145.1 uncultured Stigonema sp. | reverse complement strand
TAACCACTAACTCCTAACGTTGAAAAATAACTGTTAACTGCTTTCGCGCTCTAGACTTTGATATTGATACTGAATTTGTTGCAGCACTTGGTTATCCACTGCTTCTTTCGCCATGCGAATTGCATTAAAAATGGAAGGTGCTTGGGAACTACCGTGGCTGATAATGCAAATTCCTGCCACACCTAGAAGTAAAGCCCCGCCGTGTTCCGCGTGATCTACCCGTTGCTTGAGCCGCTTGAGGTTTGGTTTTAACATTACCGTACCTAGTTGACCGCGCAATCCTTGGGGTAACTCTTCGCGGAGCATTTGCAGCAGTACTTCTCCGACTGCTTCGGCAAATTTTAACAACACATTGCCCACAAAGCCATCACATACAATTACATCAAAACGACCCGAAAGCACATCACGCCCTTCGGCATTGCCAATAAAAGAAATTTGAGAATTTTCGCGTAGCATTTGGTGAGCACGGACGGCTGCATCATTGCCTTTGCTGTCTTCTTCACCAATATTCAATAAACCGACTTTAGGTTCTGGAGTACCCAAGACGTACTGACTATAAACCGACCCCATGACAGCAAACTGCTCTAAAAATTTGGGGCGGCAATCTACATTTGCGCCGACATCAAGTATCAGCACTGGTTTACTCGCTACTATTGTGGGAAATACCGCGCCAATTGCTGGGCGGTCAATTCCCGGCAGTCGTCCTAAACGCAGTAAAGCTGCTGCCATAGCTGCCCCAGAATGACCAGCAGAAACCACAGCATCTGCCCGACTTAGCTTCACCAAATCCATTGCTACGTTAATAGAAGCCTTAGGTTTGCGTCTGATGCCGCTTAAAGGCTCCTCGTCCATAGCGATCGCTTCCTCTGCAGGAACAATCTCTAAAAACCCCAAATTTGCTTTTGGGGGCAGTTGGCATTCAATTTTTTGGGGATCTCCCACCAACAACACTTCCACACCCAATTCTTCCCGTGCCCGCAGTGCGCCAGCTACGATTTCACCGGGTGCGTGATCCCCTCCCATTGCATCAATTGCGATCCGTACACCAGTCGATCCCATTGCTTAGAGCTTCTAGAAACCTTACAAATTTTACCAGATGCCTCTGTTGAAAGTAGTTGATTTATAACTGACAACAGAGGTTTTGCCAAGCCCAACATAACACGAATCACTACCATAACTTGTTGATTAACTAGTGTCGGTACTGAAACAAACAACGATAACTGGCTAAAATTAAAAAAAATTGCCTGATTTAGACGCCCAGATTAGGAATATCTTGGATAGACACAAAAACGTAATTATATGAGATGCAACACTTATAACGTTGTCATCTGAGAATCCTGACGCTTACTGATACTAAAATGAGGGTCATGCCCCTCACCACAAATTTATTGTCAACCCCACTTCCGCAAGTAGAGATCAGCAGTTATCATTACTCAATGCTTAAGGGCATTGACTAGTAACATATGATTACAGAAAAAAAGTAGCACATTCTACAGAGGAATGAAGCATGCTGGAAATATTTGGTTCAGGTTTGATTTCACTTTGGCTAGAGATGGCTGGGGTACAGGTCAAGCCAATAGAAGCATTAGATGTATTAACATGGCAAAGTAGCCCCGGCTTGGTTCTTGCCGCCGATCCAAATCCAGCTTGGGCTACCACAGTGCAACAATATCTGCAGGAACTGCAAACATTGAAATTAGTGGCTGTTAATCAAACCGAGAGTCAGGGAGTGTGGATGCAGTCGGGACCGATGCTGATGGCTAATCACCAAGGTACGACTCCTCTAAGCGCAGCCTCCTTAACCAAGATCGCCACCACGCTAGTTGCTTTAAAAAATTTGGGACCAGACCACCAGTTTCAGACTTTGGTAGGTGCTACAGGACCAGTGCGTGGGGGGGTGTTGCAGGGCGACTTGGTGATTTCTGGCGGTGGCGATCCTTTATTTGTCTGGGAAGAAGCGATCGCCCTTGGTAATACTCTCAACCAAATGGGCATCAAGCAGGTCAAGGGGAATTTAGTCATTACTGGCACTTTCGCTCTAAATTTCCAACGCCATCCGTTACTAGCAGGTCAGTTACTCAAGCAAGCACTGAATTACACCACCTGGCCTCGTCCTGCTACTTACCAATACTCGCTGATGCCCCATGGAACTCCCAAGCCTCAGGTTGTCATTACAGGGAAAGTGCAAGTAGCAATGATGACACCAAAACAAACCTTGCTGCTCCGTCACTATTCGTTACCAC
Source organism: uncultured Stigonema sp. (assembly GCA_964658145.1). Classification (GTDB taxonomy): domain Bacteria; phylum Cyanobacteriota; class Cyanobacteriia; order Cyanobacteriales; family Nostocaceae; genus Stigonema. Next base: position 602 of record CAZZYE010001123.1, on the reverse strand, counting down.
TCAAGCAACTCATCAAGGAGATGAACGTTTTTAGCAACAATGAGATGGCAGAAATGCTGGCAGAGTCGGTAGGAGGAGCAACTGTAGTACAATCAACTGCAGCATCGCTTGCTAGTGTACCAGAATCAGAAATTCAGTTAATCAATGGTTCAGGACTAGGACCAGAAAATCGCATTTCCCCACGAGCTGTGTGTGCCATGTTAATGGCGATTCAACGAGAAGCATTTACCTATCAATTAGATCTGGCTGATTTGTTTCTTATGTCTGGGTTAGATCACCGAGGTACTATGCACGGCAGACACATCCCCCCTGCCACGGTCATCAAAACTGGGACTCTTAACGATGTCAGTGCTTTAGCTGGTGTAATGCCTACGCGCGATCGCGGTTTAGTCTGGTTTACAATCATTAACCATGGTACAAATGTAGCGGGTTTCCGCACTGGACAAGACCAACTCTTGCAACGTCTTGTACAGCAACTTCAAATAGCGCCCGAAGTCCCCACTGCTTTAACTCCTCATGCCAGCTTAAATACTGCACAAGAACTAGGTACAGTCAGTCGTAATGAAATTTTGTATAAAGGATAGTTGGTAGTTGTTAGTTGT
>CAZZYE010001122.1:0-2849 GCA_964658145.1 uncultured Stigonema sp. | reverse complement strand
AGCCATTAGCCATTAGCAATTTTTCTAATTCGCCACCTCAGCCATTTCAATAACGCGCCCTTCATAATCCTTAACCAAAAAATTCAGCGGCTTGCGGCTGCGAATCTTAAATTTCAAACCACGCGCTTCCACTCGTAATAAAATCATTTCCACACAGTCGTTATCAAAGCAAACGTGTCGTTGCTGATTTTTGATGCCTAAACTAGCTCCCGTAATCACGTGCAGCTGAATATTTTTCTTTAACTGATACCAAAGGCCATCGCTACCATTCGTCATTCTATTGCTGCTGAAGCTGGGGTTGCTGGATAGGTAAAGCGGATCAACCCCCGTTGCACCTATAGTTTGCTCGTAATTGTAGTAGTAGTGCAAAGGCACTTCAGCTGCTGGTAAATCTAGCAGTCCTTCATACAACTGTCGTGCCACCTCCAAATCCGACACCATAACGGTATATACTTTTGGGGCACTGGTGAGGAACATCCACATAGCACCGGCGTAGGCTGCTAACAGCATCACCATAATGCCTTGGGTGGAGAATAGGCTATCTAACGGTAGGGAAGGCAAAAAAGACCCTAGAGTAAAAGGACCAAGCAGGAACTGAGTCACACTAACTGCTATAACCATGAACACATTAAGCAATGTATAAGGGAGCTGCTTTTGGTTTTGTGGATTATGACTTAAATTTTAAGTCTACTGTTTCTAGTGTATCAAGTACAAAGCCGTCTTGTTGATAGCTGCAATCAAACCAATACAAAAATCTTATGCGATTAACTAAAAATCTGCTATCACAAAGATAATTTTATCAGTCGTCTCATTAACTGGACTCACAAGTCCAGTAACAAGTTGTGCAAATACCTCATTTTCCCGAAGCGCATCACCCGTTAGTTAAGTCACTGTTTCATCACAGCGATCAAGAATTACTGTCTCTGTTTCAGCAGCATCCAGACTCTGGAAAGTACTTCACTGCGATTTTTTGTCGTTACAGCCCGATAGTCTACACGTTGATTCAACATTCGGCGCGATCGCCTGTGCAAGCCGATTATCTATTTGCTCTGACTTGGCGACATATATATTACGAACTTGGTGGACTAGACAACAGCGCCAGTAAATCAGGCAATGAAAGCCTGACTATGCAAAATTGGTTGATCAATATGACTGCTTACTGTATCAACGAGAATAAAGTACCTCCAACCGAAGCGATTCATTATTCTCTGAAGGCAACTTCTCCACCACTGTGGTGTTATGTAGAACAGGCATTGGATCAAATACTACCAATGTTGCGATTGATAGTCTTGATGGCTCAAACGTTCCACTGGAGTGAAACTCGAATTGCTGCTTATCTACAAGCCGAAGGAGAATCGATCACCCCAGCCGAAGTAGCCAATTTTCTCCAAGAAGGCTATCGTATGCTAGAGGAGAAACTACCAACAGATATTCGTGCCATTTACTTGGGTGAAAATTTACTTCCACCTAGTACCACGTAGAAACACTGAATGTCTGCTTTATATATTAGTAAAATTATTTACTACTTTTTTATATCTCCTTGCGAACTCCCTTCTTATACCTTTAAGTCAAGAGGGGGTAAAAGCAGGTTAAGGCTTTATCCCCCCTAGCCCCCCTTAAAAATGGGGGAACATAGCCCCCCTTTTTAAGGGGGGTTGGGGGGATCTTCGATGACTGAACGCTACTAACAGCAAGCGTATTGGGTTAATAAGGAGAACACACATTTTTATGAAACAATGGCTGCTTTTACCAGAGGCAAACTGGAAACTATGGCAAAATAAGCAATTAGGAGCATCCAATTCAGGGAATGCACCACAACAATTTTGCACAAGCTACCTTTTAGTTTTTGCTTTTTTGCTTAGTCCGATGACTGCAACCGCTGCTAATATTACCGACCAGCTTCATCGCCCTTTAAATAATTCAGTTTTGCAGGACTCAAGAAATAAAGCCGACAGCTTACTGCAGTTGGGAGAAGAACAAAACCTACAAGGAAATTCTGATCTGGCAATTGAGTCTTGGTTGCAAGCACTGGAAATTTATCACTCAATAGGCGACCTTAAGGCACAAGGTCTGACCTACGATTTCCTTGGTAGAATTTATGTCCAATTGGATCGTTTTAAAGAAGCGGAAGATGCTTTGCGTAGACGTTTAGCGATCGCCCGCGATCTCAAAGACTTTCAAGGTCAAATTTTTGGGCTGAATAACATTGGCACTTTACTATTGCAACGTGGAGAATCTAAAGCTGCTTTTCAAACCTTTGCAGAAGCACTTGAAATTGCTTACTCCCTGAAAAACATTGAAGGTCAAGGACTGTCTCTGAGTAATTTGGGTTTGGTAGCAGCAAGGTCGGGAGATTACAACAAAGCAATTAAACTTTATGAAGATGCGTTAAATTTGCGCCATCAAATCGGCGATCGCACTGCTGAAGCTAATACCCTCAATAATTTGGGTGATGCCTACCAAGCAATGCTTAATTATCAAGATACCATTAGCGCTTACGGGTTAGCACTAAGGATAGCTCAGGCGAACCGCGATCGCGTCAATGAATTACGGGCAATTGATGGTTTAGTAGTTGCTCACACTTATGTAAGACGGTATCAACGCGCCTTTGACTTACTAGAAAAGCGATTAACAATTGCTAAAGAATTAAACAATTTACGGGAAGAATTGAATTCTTTTGAGTTGTTTGGCGACTTGTACAAGCAGTTAGGTAATTACCCAACTGCCCGTAATTTTTACGAAAGGGCAATTATACTAGCTCACACACTAGAAGACAACAAGCAAGAAGTGTTTTTGCTTGATAGATTGACTAAAATGTTGAGGAGGTAAGTTATTAATTGCTAATAGCT
>CAZZYE010001121.1:0-2849 GCA_964658145.1 uncultured Stigonema sp. | reverse complement strand
CGCGTCTCTACATTCTTTTTCGGAGATGTCTATTATTTAGTCGTGGATAGTTCCATTAGGCATTGTTGCCCCCCGCAAAGAGGCATCACTCAGGTTGGTTCTACGCAGGTATACTAAGCCGCAGGTACGACCCACTTAAATCTGCCCGACTCAAGTTTGCTCCAACCATAAAGGCTGAAAGGTTAAATTGACTCAGGTAAGCCCCGCGAAGTATTTTTTCCAAAGTGGGATGCACCCAATCTCTTTCTCCTACAGCATAGCGATTCAGCAGTTCATTAGCATTCATAATAATCTGCCTCTTTAGACATTAAGCTATAGAAGCTAATTTAATTAAATATAAAAACGAGTTAAGAGAGTACGACTTGATGTTTTGGTATAATTCGCTAAATAATTCCATTTCAATTACTATTAATAACTTTTTGCTGATGACTACGTGTTGTTCAAACACCCAGTCCTCAATTTCTAAATCAAAAATACTGACAATAAGTGAGCAATTAAAATAAGTCCAATACCAATAATACCGCTTAATAAAAGTGGAACTAGTTGAATCACTACATCCATATTGTTATTACTTAGGTTAATACTATGGTTTACATCCTCACCCATAATACTGTTAAAGAACAGCGAAACTAGTTGAATTGCTACATATTGTTACTCTTGAACGGAGTTATAGCAATCCGATTTGATTTTTGAAAAAATCTCAGTAGTCTGTCCGTGTGTGTTAGCGCAGCGTAATGCACCGAAAGCTTGGGATGGTGCGTTACGGACTTCGTCCTAACGCACCCTACGTGTATTTCACAAATCAAATATGAGTCCTATATATAGTTTATATCCTCCTGATGCAGACGCAAAAAAGCTTCTCTCTATAGTATTAAAGATAAGTTAATAATTATATTCCAATTGACAGATAATCTTACTGTTAATTAGATTTATCACTTTTGTTTGCTTTGTAAATTACACAAAAAATCTAATTAAACCTATCAAAAAAAACACATTTTTTTATATCTTTATAAATTTTTACAATCAATGATAATTTCTTCAAAGCCGATCGCTATTATTTACATTATTACCAAAAATCTTCTCTTAGAAGTCTTTGAAAGGGCTTAGTGGACAATGCCTACTCTACTTAATGCAACAGTATATTGTATTTAGCACAGGGCTATTTCATTCTAAAAGGTAGAATTTTATGGTAAAGATAAAATAAAGATAGCTAAAGTTTGGGAACCAGTCGAGATAATAAGCTAGTCTGTGTTTCAACAGAAAGATAAAGATTTTACGTAGCTCTCTCTATCTATGACGGTTAAATATAGTGCTAATAATTTAGGTTTAAAGCGCCATGCCAGTGTTTTGTTCGTGATGCTTGCTGCTTTCCCCGTCATGGCATTGCCTGTAGCAGCTTTGCAGGTAGAGGTAAAGCCATCTAATCCTGAGTTAGGGGATACGCTATCGGTTGTGATTAATTTAGATAATCCAACACCTAGCAGCAATGTGAAAGTGACAAGTGGTGAAAACACTTACCCAGCATTTGAAATTGCCCCAAATCAGTATCGGGCTTTTGTCCCCACAACGCCACTAGAAAAATCAGGAAGTAGAACAATTCGGATTACGGGGGACGATCGGGTGCAGAACTTGTCAGTACTGGTGCGCGATCGCTCCTTCCCCGTACAACGTATTAATTTACCTCCAGGAAAAGCTGGGGTGGACGCCACAGAACATGAACTTAAGCGTGTAGCAGCTTTCAAGGCGCTGCAAACACCACAAAAGTATTGGAGTGGTGTTTTTATCAAGCCGAATGCGGGACCAATCACCACAATTTATGGTGTACGTCGCTACTATAATGGTAAATTTGCAAAGGACTATTATCATCGCGGTACTGACTACGCTGGTGCAGAGGGTTCGCCCGTAGTTGCTCCGGCAGCAGGAAGGGTCGCAATGGTTGGAAGGGTATCTCAGGGGTTCCGAATTCACGGTAACGTCGTTGGTATTGACCACGGTCAAGGAGTAACAAGTATTTTTATGCACTTAAGTCGCATTAATGTTAAAGAAGGGGATTTGGTCAAACCTGGTCAATTAATTGGCGCAGTTGGGTCAACAGGCGCTGCTACAGGTCCACATTTGCATTGGGGTCTGTATGTCAATGGGCAAGCTGTTGACCCAGTACCCTGGCGATCCCAAGAATTTAAATAGTAACTTTTTGCAGATGATTTATTCATAGTTGGGGCAAAATAAATTGGATTGGATACCGTCCCTACCTTGGTTGGGTGGCTAAAAGATAATGAGCGTTATGAGTATCGAAAAAATTGTGGAACAAGCACTCCAGGATGGTTATCTTACACCAGTAATGGAAGCAGAAGTCGGGCGCATCTGTGACAACGCCTCGGAACTCTCAATAGAAGAGTACATGGCACTTGATCGGCTGATGGGAGCACTATTAACTGGTGAAGTGGTGGCGGTACCACGCAAACAGTTTATTAACGTCATGGAAGAATTAGTACTGACGGAGGCGATTTCCCGTGTAGCAGAAATTGAAGCCACCAGCGAAAGTTCTCTTGATGTTGGGGATATTGCTGCTTACGCCCTCAACCGCCTACCGCCTCTGTATGCCACTACAGAGGAAGGTGCTAACTACCAGCGCCAACGCGCCAAGGCAGATCTGCAGGAATTGATTGCCCAGCAAGTAGGCGAGGCGATTTCCCGTAACCTTGACAGACCTAACGACGGAACGCCTGTCGGTGGGGGTAAAAGTACTGGTAATGAAGTACTACGCCAAGTCAGTACCTTACTTCAATCTTACGCTCCCCAATTTGAGCAAAAATCACCACATTAGTAGGGGCGAACGGCCGTTCGCC
>CAZZYE010001120.1:0-2849 GCA_964658145.1 uncultured Stigonema sp. | reverse complement strand
AAAACTGCTGTAAGTGATGATTTTCGGCAACGGATTTTGTAGCGGATATAACGGATGGTTTATTGGTAAGTCCCACGAGCAACCTATCCGTTAAATCATCCTTTGCTCGTCTTTGCGCGAGTTTATCATTCAATGTGCAACATCTTCACGGCAACGGTGGAACCTCGAAGTCATTGAACGAGTAAACATCGTAAGAAGTAGCTCCTAAAGCCCTTACCAGCTTCGCGTCAAGAGTCAATAGCGGCGCATTAACCTGCTGTGAAAGCGCAACGTAAGAGGCATCATAAGCCGAAATGCCACAAGCCAAAGCGATACTCACGGCATTCTCAATCAAGTCAGCAGTCGAGACGACACGTAAGGAGAAAGCTTTGAGAGTGGCTAAATCTGCTGGAACTTTAACGCTAGGGTAGCGCCCAGCACGGACATATTTCCACAGGGTATTAGCACACTCGATGTAAAACAGGTCAGGTACAAAGAATTGATTTTGAGGATTAGCAACGTGAACCAACAGTTGATCAACTTTCGGGGATAGCGGGTCTGGGATAAAGTGCTTGATGCAAACACTTGTATCCAGTACGTAGCTTAGAGAAATTGTCATCTGTCGCGGTCTTCTCGGATCATGGCAGTACTATCGGGCCATTCGATGTTAGTTGGAAGCTGCTCACGACGGCGGCGACTTTCCTCTAGAACCTCCAGAAGTTTCGGCACATTCTTTCGCCTCTTGTCTTCTGTTTGCTGTGCCTCTGTCGGTAAGGCTTTCTCTAATAAGGTGATTATTTGGGTGTTAATAGAGATGTGTTGAGTTTTGGCTAGCTTGTCTAGTTCTGCATACAAGTCATCAGGCAGATCTAGCGCATGAAGGGTCGTCATCACTAAACCTCTGAGTAGAATTTACTGACAATGATAGCACGATACGACCAGTGCGGGGTTGGATGGAGAAGGAGGAATGCAGCTAACTCTTGCAGCCGTTGATACAAGTCCTCAGGTACATTTCGCACATAAAGGGTAGGCATTGCTTGACCTCCAAGCAGAACTCACCATGATGCTAGCAAACGCAAGCAGATGGAAGGTGGAGGGACGATGACACGTGAAGGCGAAGCGATCGCTCCTCTACTTGGGTCATGCTGAAATAGCTACATTCAGGGGACACGACGATGAGGTTACATATCAAACCGCTAGTAGTAGATTATACGAAGGAAGAAAGTTTTAAAAATGGTCATAAATTTACTCCTACAAGTCCTCTAGATTTTGTCAAATTGCTTTGACATTTTTTATTATAATGAGGGTATATTAACTAGACAAATTTGACAAATACCTTTATACCTAACCGCGATCGCAGGGGATAATCAGCCATGAAAGAGATCGTTGCTGCCAACCTAATCCGCTACCGCAAAGGTCTGGGCTTGTCTCAAGAGCAACTTGCAGAACAAGCAGGGGTAACTCGCCAAAGCATCAACAACTACGAGAACGCCAAAACCTTACCAGACAGCAAAATTCTTTCTGCTCTGGCTCGTGTCTTAGGCGTGACACTCGATGACTTGCTACGTTCTGAAAGCGAAGGACTATCCAACTTCCGGTTCCGCGCCCATGCAACATTCGGCAACAATCCCCAGTTTGCCGCCCAAGTGCTGCGAATATTGGGAAGTTACAACGCCCTAGAGCAAGCCGTCAGCTTACCCCCGTACACCCCAGAAAGTACACCTTGCCACCAAGTAGAAGGCAACGAAAAACGCATCTAAGCCATTGCTGCTCAGTTTCGCCACCGTTTGGGATTGGGACTCGCTCCTATTTTCAACCTGTTTCAAGCAGTGGAAGAAATCGGTTTAAAAGTTCTACGCTCCTCGATTCCCATTAAAGGTTTCTTTGGTCTAAGTGCCTGTAGTGATGCTCAGGGTGCTTTTGTCTTGGTGAATACCCATGACATAACTATTGAACGTCAGTTGTTTACCTTAGCACATGAGATTGGACACCTTATTTTCCATCGAGTAGAGTACCAAGACACTCTCATTGAAGAGGGAACTAAGGAAGAAGAAAAAGCACGGGAGAAGGTTGCTGATTACTTTGCTCTTCATCTACTTGTTCCCCAAGCTGAATTTGAGCGTATGTATGAGCTTACCCAGGATATCGTTAAGCTCAAGCGGCATTTTCGGGTGAGTTACCAAGTCATCTTGAGCCGTTTAGCAGAAATGGGAGTCATCGATTACGCAAAAGAGAAAGCCAAAATTTGTGCTATTTACAAAAAACGACATCATGGCTCATCTCTTCACAAGGTAATGGAATTACCACCAGCCCTTGAGCTAGAGGAATTTCCAGAGAATGAACGGTATGTCTATCTAATTTGGAATGCCTTAAAATTGGGCAAAACTTCAGAAATGAAGGCAGCAGAACTACTCAACTTAACCGTTGAAGAACTGCGGGTGCGTCGTCAAGAAACTGAGGTCTATGCTATCTCTTAAAGGAATAATATCATGTCCGGGAGCTTACCCATAATACCTATCGGAATCCTCCGGTTTCAACCGGGGGAGAGTTCAAAGACGATTACAAGTCGCTTAGTAACCTTGCTTTTCTAAGAATAAATGTCAGTACCGTTTCTTCTTTAGAAATAATGTCAGATGTAGCCTCCATCCCTGATTGAATGGGATAGGAAATACCATCCTTTTCTAAATAAAGCTTGGATGGCTGAATTGTCACCTCGTAATACGGCGCTGCTGCCCCAGATGAATTACTTTGAGATGTAATGGCATCGGCAGTTATGGCTCTGACAGCACCAGGGAGTGTGCCATAATCCGGGTAAGGATCATCTGTGATAGGTTAAGAAAACTGCACGTTTGTCAAGGGGGGTAGAGGAA
>CAZZYE010001119.1:0-2851 GCA_964658145.1 uncultured Stigonema sp. | reverse complement strand
GACGCCTCGCCGCTTGCTCTAATACATCCTCAAACTCCCCTTGTGGCTCTCCATCAGTGATCATAAATACCCAAGGGCGATAGTAAGCAATGCCGTTGGTACGATACTGAGCTTTGCGGTCTTGAATCACGTCCAGTGCTTTATGAATTCCAGCACCCATAGTAGTCAGCCCTTGCGCTGTTAGTACTGGCGGAATAAATTGATCGGCAGTCACAAAGTCTTGTACTATGTTGATCTGACTATCAAATGTGATTATTGCTACCTCAACTCTCCGGGAAGCAAGGGAGTTTTTATTTAATTCATCCTTAAAAGCCAACAAGCCCTGATTTAAAGCATCAATGGGCATTCCTTGCATAGAGCCAGATGTGTCAAGCAAGAGCACACAAGGACAACGTGGCTCTGGATTTTCGGCGAACTCTACTACTTCATCAAGTTTTAACGTATCAGCCATAACTTCTTGTGTTATGTTTAAGGACAAACCTTTATTTTCCTTTATCTCTATCGTTGAAATCGAAAGCGCGGAACTGCACCCCTTCCTTCGTCGGTCTAACTAGTCTACTATCTATTAAACAGATCGTTACTGCTAAAATCCTTACAAATTTTGAGAAATTTTTCTGAAAACAGATTTAAGTAAAATATGCTACTTTAATAACTCAGTAATATATATACTAGTGCGTTTAGCAAAAATTATACATTCTATAAATAGAATAATATGAATACGCAAGCTTGCTGAGCCATAATTTTAAAGATTTGGTATAGAAAACTCTCGATTTATAAGCAAGAAATCAAGGAGCATTCATCTTACCTGCATTTTAACTCAGCGCGTGTCCTAGATTACCTGAAAATTTACAAAAACTTTGTAAAAACTCAAAAAGATATTTCAAGATTATCTTGTTAATAATCTAACTATAAGTTATAATATAGAGTTTGTATATCTTAGTAAATATAGATTGGGTATAAACGCTCAATCTTATTGGCGTCACCAATACCAAGAGAATAGACAGCACGATATAGCTCAATACAGTTCAGTTAGTAGTATTTACGGACTAAAGATCAGAACTAACCCCCCTTAAAAAGGGGGAAAAAAGCCCCCCTTTTTAAGGGGAGCCAGCGCGCCGACACGAGTGTTTCCCGCTACTAGGCGACTGGTGAGTCCAGTGCCTACGGCGGGAAACCCGCCGTAGGCAACTGGTGTTAGCGAAGCGGTAGCGAGGAACGAGCGTCACCCGAAGGGCGTGGGGTTGGGGGGATCTACGCCTTAACTGAACCGTATTGCGATATAGCTAATGGTGCGCTTACGAAGATCGCGAACCGTCAGGGCTGACAGCTGAATACTAACGATTTTGGAGCCAGACGAGAGCGCGAAACGGGGGGCTTGTACCAAAAAAATTTGTTAATCTAAAATCGGCAATCCAATTGAAAACTGGTTTCAGCAAAAAAATTTGTTTTTAGCTAAAAATATATGATCGGTGGGATACCTCATTGATCGACATTCTCATCTACCGAAAAATATGTATTTAAAGAAATGAATAATTTCGGCACATTCACAAAACTGCGTCCCCTAAGTTTGTTAAGACATTTATCCAGCTGTACTGAAAGTACTTGTCTGCAAGTATCAAGCAACTCAGTGTCTTGGTTGTTCTACTTAGAGCAGGGGAAAATAGCCTATGCCACCCATTCAATTGAACCTTTTGATCGACTAGAGCGTCATTTGCGCCGCCTCAGTCATCAAATTTCTACCTTAACTAGTGAAATTCGTGTTCAATTGCGTTTGATGTTTGAATCTGATTCACAAACTCAATCATCAGAATTTCTCCCTCAGCAACTACCGCCTGAATATCAAGCTATTTGCTGGCTAGTCAGTCAACGACATCTGCAATCTACACAAGCAGCCTTACTAATCCAAGAATTAGTTAAAGAAGTCATTGAATCATTTTTGTTAATCAAACAAGGAAGATATGAATTTAAAGATACTCCCCAGAAAATGCCGAGAATTTGCAAGCTAGATGTAGAAAAAATCCTAGAAATTGTCAGCGAACGATTACAAGCTTGGCAGTCTTTTACTCCGCAAATTTCTTCTCCCTACCAACGTCCGTATCTGTGGATTCAAAATGGAACAAAGCCAAAAGGTTTACCAGAAATACAACAAAATTTAACTTACTGGATGAAGGGTTTTAGCCTGCGTCATCTGGCAGTGATCATGAATCAAGATGAAATACAACTGGCTCGAAATTTATATCCTTACATCCTCAATAAAGTCATTTTATTGCACCAACCAGATCCACCCTTCGATCAATTACCAAAGACCTTTGAAGAATTATCACTCCTCCTCAATCATAAAGTTGACACAGTAGCAACACCAAGTAGCACGACAAATATAGCGACCGCTCGGCGATCGCCACAGGTCTATGTTCCTCCTCAAGAAATTCAGGAATTAATAAAGTCAAATAATCCACAAAACCCTGATCCGCCTCCATCATCTCCTACTACTACAACTCCTGGGAAAGTCCACAAAATCGTTTCTGTGGATGATAGTCCCACAGTTTTAAAAGAAATCAGCCGTTTCTTAGAAGATGAAAATTTCTCCGTAGTCACAATTAACGATCCGCTGAAAGCAATTATGTCAATTATTCGGCATAAACCAGACTTGATTTTACTAGATTTGAACATGGAAGGAATTGATGGTTATGAGTTATGCAGAATCATTAGAAATAATTCAATGTTTAAAAGTACACCTATTATCATGGTTACAGGAAACAAGGGACTTTTAGACAAAGTAAGAGCTAGATTAGTAGGAGCATCAGGATATTTAACTAAACCGTTCACTCGTACAGATTTACTTAAAATAGTG
>CAZZYE010001118.1:0-2852 GCA_964658145.1 uncultured Stigonema sp. | reverse complement strand
GAGCGATCGCCTGCACGTAAGGATGATCGCTTTGCTGATACCAATCATCAGCCGCCAGTCGGGGTTGATCAAAACCAAAGTGTACGGTCAAGGATGGTTTGTCAAATAAGGCGATCGCCAAGGGACGGGCTTCTTCCTGTAACAATAAATCGTGAGTTTTTGCTAAATACCGCAGTGTTTCTAAGCGTTCATAACGTTCTGCCACTGCTTCTGGATCATCTTGCCAGTGAATCGCTACTGTGATCAAATAAGTCTGCAACAGCATGTGACCCAGCTTGTTGGCTTTTGTGGTCAGGTAATAGGAATTGTAATCAGTTGCTTCTATTAACAGCGGTACGCGATCCACTACTGACATACCATATCCCTTCAAACCAGCAATTTTTCGGGGATTATTGGTAATTAAGCGAATCTTATGCACACCCAAGTCCATGAGCATTTGCGCTCCCATGCCGTAGTCACGCAGATCTGCGGGAAATCCCAAGCGCTCATTTGCCTCTACCGTATCCAGTCCCATATCCTGTAACGAGTAAGCTTTCAGCTTATTAATCAGTCCGATTCCTCGTCCTTCTTGCCGCAGATAGACCACAACACCTTTACCTGCATTTTCAATCATTTTCAGTGCTGCTTGTAACTGCATACGACAGTCGCAGCGCAAAGAACCCAACGCATCACCAGTTAAACATTCGGAATGCATCCGCACCATGACTGGATGATCGTCGAACTGAGTCGGATCTCCCTTAACAATGGCAACGTGTTCTGTATTATCTACCGTGTGGCGGTAAGCGTAGATTTTGAACTGACCGAACTGGGTGGGTAGATCGGCAACGGTTTCGCGGATGATTAACCTGTCGTGCTGTAAGCGGTAACTAATTAGGTCCGCAATACTAATAATTTTCAGATTATGATGTTTAGCATACTCAATCAATTGTGGCAACCGCGCCATCGAACCATTGGGATTTTGAATTTCACAAATCACCCCAGATGGATATAGCCCAGCCAATCGAGCTAAATCTACAGCAGCTTCTGTATGTCCTGCCCGTTTGAGTACCCCGCCTTCTTTGGCTCGAATAGGGAAAATATGACCGGGACGACGTAAATCCGTAGATTTTGTCGCTGGATTGAGAGCAACTTGGATAGTACGGGCGCGGTCTTCGGCTGAAATTCCCGTACTCACTCCCAATTGAGGTGAGGCGTCGATACTAACGGTGAAAGCGGTCTGATTAGTGTCTGTAATGTTGCTTACCATCAATGGTAAGTCTAGTTCATCTAGACGGACACCTGTCATTGCCAGACAGATTAACCCTCGTGCTTCCACCGCCATAAAATTAATCATGTCCGGGGTGGCAAATTGGGCTGCACAAATCAAGTCACCTTCATTTTCCCGATTTTCATCATCTACTACCACAATGACGCGACCAGCTTTCAAGTCTGCCAAGGCGGTTTCGATCGCATCGAATTTAAAAGCTTCAGTTGAGGAGGACACTGGCGTGGGCGGCTGGCTCGATTTAAGCGAATCCGTTAAGGCAGCACTATCTTCTAGTTGAGTATCCACCCCAGTTTTTCCAGAGTTGAGAGGAGTGGCATCTGACTGCCCTGTAGTCTTAGGCTGCGACACAGACAATTTCCCACTATCAAACGTAATTTTTTTTTACACATTCTATTTTTAGATTGTAGCTCTTTTAAATGGCTTTAGCCTTGGAGAAGCTTATGATTTGATAACATAGCAAAAATGTCTGGCGCTAAAAGTGGATAAGGATTTCATATCATGAGCAATTTTAGACGCGTACCCGTTGGGATAGTTGGCGCGTCAGGCTATGGCGGGGTGCAGCTAGTCCGACTCCTGATGGATCATCCGGAAGTCGAACTAGTTTATTTAGGTGGAGAAAGTAGCGTTGGAAAACAGTTTGCAGAACTCTATCCACATATGGCTCATGCCTTCACCCAACAAATCAAGGCGGTAGAGCCAGAAATCATTGCACACAGTTGTGAAGTGATTTTTCTGTCTTTGCCAAATGGTCATGCTTGCCAAATCGCACCACAACTATTGGAACTCGGATGTAAGGTACTCGATCTGAGTGCGGACTATCGATTCAGCGATCTGGCAACTTACACACATTGGTATAATACCCCTAGAAGCGATCGCGCCACTGCTGCACTGTCCGTTTATGGATTACCGGAACTGTACCGCTCGCGCATTGCCGAAGCCCAGCTGATTGGCTGTCCTGGGTCCTATCCTACCGCCAGCCTCCTAGCACTTTCGCCACTTCTAAAGCAAGGGTTAATCGTACATGAATCAGCCATTATTGATGCTAAGTCTGGTACTTCTGGCGGTGGACGTCAAGCCCAAATTAACTTTTTGCTAGCCGAGGCAGACAACACAATCGCCGCTTACAATGTTAGCCGTCACCGCAATACTCCGGAAATTGAGCAGATTTGCAGTGATTTAGCAGGACACGAGGTGACTATACAATTTACACCACATTTAGTACCGATGGTGCGGGGCATTCTGGCAACAGTATATGCGACACTGCGCGATCCCGGTTTGGTAAGAGATGACTTAATCACAATTTACAAAGCATTCTACCGTAACTGTCCTTGGGTAAAAGTTTGCGAACCAGGAATTTACCCGCAAACAAAATGGGCTTGTGGTAGCAATCTTTGTTACATTGGTATAGAAGTTGACCAGCGTACTGGTCGCGTCATTGTCATTTCAGCAATTGACAACCTGATTAAAGGACAGGCAGGTCAAGCAATTCAGTGTCTGAATATCATGATGGGTTGGGATGAAACACTGGGATTGCCGAAGTTGGGATTTTATCCATAATGCGGCTAATGGCTAATTGCTAATGGCT
>CAZZYE010001117.1:0-2856 GCA_964658145.1 uncultured Stigonema sp. | reverse complement strand
AAAAAGGGGGGGAAAAGCCCCCCTTTTCAAGGGGGGTTGGGGGGATCGTCAGGGAGTAGCGCTTCTAACTGAACCATATTGTCCGTAACTTCCCGTAATTTCACAAAGACTTCATAAAATCCACGACAGTAAAAATAACTAGTATAATTAAAACATTAAGTTTTGTGTAGAAATCTAAATTTTAGAATGCAATTCATACAAGTTTTATGTGTATCAAAAAAAATGGTTGCCATACTTGATGGGGAAAAACAATCACAACTAGAAAAATTTTTCTTTAATCAAATTCTTGTTATGACAACTAGAAAATTCTGTGTTTCGGCTTGTCGGTACTGTCGTTATTACACACCAGTAGGACAGCGCGGAGGCACATGCCAAATTTTCAATGTATCAGTTAAATCTGGGTGGAAAGCTTGCTCTTTGTCCATACGTTCTTTTCCACCTTCTTTGGAAGAAATAAGCAGCACTGATAGATTCAATTAAAAATGCTAATAATCTTATGGTGCGTTACACTGCATTAACGCACCCTACAAATTTTAGATTTTCTCTAGCTGTAAGTTAATAGCCTGACTTGACTAAATCAGATTGTGTAAGGTAACCTTTTAGATCGTCTGTCTAATTCCTGCTCGGATCAGGTAGAGACATAGCAAAAGCTGGAAAAGTTGCTATTAGTATATAGCCCAGCTACCTGTACGGCAACCTCAAGGACAATATCCATGACCTACGCAATTATTGAAACTGGCGGCAAACAACTACGAGTCGAACCAGGTCGCTTTTACGACATTGAGCTGCTTTCTGTCGAACCGGACGAGAAAGTTACCATAGAATCAGTTTTGTTAGTGCAGCATAACGGCGAAGTCACCATCGGACAGCCGCACGTGGCGGGTGCAAAGGTAGAAGGGACGGTGATGCGACATTTTAGAGGTCGCAAAGTCTTGGTGTATAAAATGAAGCCGAAAAAGAAAACCCGCAAAAAGCGGGGGCATCGCCAAGAAATCACTAGATTGATGATTGACACCATCAGCCTCAATGATTCAGTGTTTACCTCAGAACAAGCCGTAACTGCCGAAACTCAACCGACTACTGATAGCGCGGATGCCGAACAAGCGCCTGTAGAAATCGCAGCTGTTGAACCCGTAACTGCCGAAACTCAACCGACTACTGATATCGCGGATGCCGAACAAGCGCCTTTAGAAATCGCAGCTGTTGAACCCGTAACTGCCGAAACTCAACCAAGTACTGATAGCGCGGATGGTGATCGTCAGCCTAATGAAACCGCTGCTGAATGATAATTAAGAAGAGAAGTAAAGACAGAAGAGGAAATTATGGCTCATAAGAAAGGAACAGGTAGTACACGCAACGGTCGTGACTCTAATGCTCAACGTCTAGGTGTTAAACGCTACGGCGGTCATACTGTTCGGGCGGGAAACATTCTCGTGCGGCAGCGCGGTACCAAATTTCACCCCGGTAACAATGTCGGTATTGGTAGCGATGACACTCTGTACGCATTAATTGACGGTGTGGTAGCGTTTGAGCGCAAAGGTAAAACTCGCAAAAAAGTCAGTGTTTACGCAGTTGCTACTGCATCTGAATCATCTGAATCAATAGCTAGTTAATAAAAAATCAATAGTTCATAGTTGATATGGACTATTGATTTTGGATAAAGTTTTGAACTATGTAGAGAAAACTATAACTAACCAAAAAAACCGGATTTAATCGGTCAAATTTTGCCGTTAATACTTTAGACTATAAGTTTAACATGTTTATTTTTTCTGCCATCAATTTATTGACAGGTTGTTATGCTCTGATTAAGAAAGCTGCTCTGATGCAGACAATTCAGGCACAAATTAGTTAAATATGTTCTTAAACATTTGTAAACTATTAGCAGCTAAGTAGCCGCAAGTCATATGTTGTTAAGGAATTATCATGAGACAACTGGTTATCGCTGAGCGCGTATGCCTCATTGGTCATATCCTGGCAAAGGCTTTTGGACTAGTAGGTATTTTACTAGTCATACCTAATGCCGAAATGATTTTGAACCTAGGGGGGGTTGGAGAAACAGCCATGCAAACGAGTATGGCTGACGGTGGTGTGGTAGATATTATTTTCGGGACAATAGCTGTTTCAATTTATGCCTACCGTATGCTGGGATGGCGCACTACGCTCGCGTTTATGCTGCCAGCTGTATCGATATCGGTAGGGAGTGAATTACTGGGAACCAGCACCGGCTTTCCTTTTGGAGACTACAGTTACCTGAGTGGCTTAGGATATAAAATTGCTGGGCTAGTACCATTTACAATTCCTTTATCCTGGTTCTATGTGGGTTTGTCTTCCTATCTCATTGCTCGTGCAGGTCTGCATGTAGCAGCAAAACCTAGTTTAGTGCGCCACATAAGTGCGATCGCCTTGGGGGCATTACTGTTTACCTGCTGGGACTTTGCGTTAGAACCAGCCATGAGTCAAACCTCCCTACCCTTTTGGTATTGGGAACATCCGGGAGCGTTTTTTGGGACACCCTACCAAAACTATGCAGGTTGGTTTGGTACTAGTGCCTTGTTTATGAGTGTCGCCGCACTATTGTGGAGAAACACACCAATTAAATTAGGGCGATCGCAACTCAGTGTACCGCTGATTGTTTACCTCAGCAATTTTGCCTTTGCCGCCGGACTCAGCTTGGGATCTGGTTTTGTCATCCCAGTTACCCTTGGCTTAGTACTTGGTGTGGTTCCGGCTGTGGTGCTGTGGTTGAGGGCTACACCCACACCAGCTCATGTTGCTGTTACACCGACAACAACTGAAGTCTCAGTGGCGAATCTCAAAGTTGCCGTCAAGTAGGAAAATTGGGGAATTGTTAGTTGT
>CAZZYE010001116.1:0-2873 GCA_964658145.1 uncultured Stigonema sp. | reverse complement strand
CCACCATTCTGATAGTTGGTGGGCAATGCCCACCCTACACGAGAAAATAACGCAACGAATTTATGCAATCGTGTAATTAGTCATTGGGCATTAGTTCTTATATTGGGTGAAATGGTAAAGTTTATGAAAAAAACTGAGGCTTTTTTGGAAATTGACATTCGCTAGTTAAGAAAATATTAAGAAAATTGGCACAAATAGGCGATGGGCACAAAGCATAGGATATAGTTCCCATGCCCCATGTCCCATGCGCGGTAAGGTACATATTTATGGCAATCAATCTCACTTTTCTTAAAGATGGAGCTAATGGACAAGCGCTGAGTGTAGCCACTGAGTTAGCCGAGTTCATATCTGCTGCTAAATCTAGCTTGCATATTGCCATCTACGATTTTCGTTTAAAGCAAGAAGCCCTTTCCACTCCAGTTATCAAAGCACTCAAGGATAGTGCAAACAAAGGAGTTCATGTCAGAATTGCCTTCTATGCTGGCAAACAAGCATTGACCAAGGGTGACAAGGGTGAAGCGGTAATGGATATGGATCTGTTTTTGGCAACTGGAGGTGACCCTGCACCTACCGGCACAGAGACTTTTCTTAACCAGAATCTCAAAGACAGCCAAGTAGAAATCCGGGGGATCACAGGCTCTAAGTTAATGCACAACAAGTACATTGTGCGGGACGTTCATACACAGGATGCAGCCGTATGGACAGGTTCAACCAATTTCACTGATGATGCGTGGACGTATCAGGAAAATAACATTCTTCGCATCGACTCACCAGAACTCGCTAGTTTCTACGAGACAGATTTTCAAGAGTTGTGGGTCAATGGTGACATCGCATCAACTGGTGTTGACGATATGGGTACTGTCAATATTGACTCAACAGAAGTTGAAGTAGCCTTTGCTCCTGGTGAGGGACAGACTATCGACCAGATCATTGCCCAGGAAATTGGGCAAGCAAAACGTCGGATCAAGATTGCCTCAATGATACTGTCTTCTCACAATATTCTGGCAGCGCTAGATGAGGCATTGCGCTCTGAGCAAGTTTCCGAATTTGGTGGCATTTATGACCGAACGGAGATGGCTCAGATCCTGAAAAAGTGGGAGAAGTCATCTAATAGTGCTGGTGTTGCTCAAACCTTCAAAGATGTGGCAAGTCATTTAGTCGGTAAACACTCTCAGCCCTATAAAGCTGATGGCAAACACGATTTTATGCATAACAAAGTTGTGGTATGCGATGATGTTGTCGTAACTGGCAGTTTTAACTTTTCTCGCAGTGCTACCCAAAACGCAGAGAACATTCTGGTGCTTCCTAGCAAAGAACTAGCAGACCAGTACAGTGCTTACATTGACGAAAGAACCGCACATTACAAAGGATTGGCGAAATAAAGGCAACAGGGAACAGGGAACAGGGAACAGTGTGCAGATTTGCCAGGAATTGTTCCCTAGTGGATCTATTCTCAAGTCAAACAGATCGGGGGGCTTGGACCTGGTATAATAAAAAGTTTAAGAATTGGGAATTTGCAAGGGGATCGGGGAGGGGCTGATGATGAACGCGCAGGAAACGCAAGAACAACAAATTCATCCCAGAGACTTTTCATGGTCTTTCTGGTTCACTTTGCCACTCTACCCATTCGGCAGACGGCAGACAATTCGCAAAGAAGTGCTTAAGGATACAATCTGGACTTTTGACCAGCTTCAGGGCATCTTCTACGTTGTCGTCCCCATTCGCATGACTGTGGTTAAACTAGATGAAGGCGGTTTCCTCGTCTATGCTCCCGTTGCACCGACTCCAGAGTGTATCCGGCTTGTGAATGAATTGGTGGCAGAACACGGCGATGTAAAGTATATTATACTGCCAACTATTTCCGGGCTAGAACACAAGGTCTTCGTTGGTCCCTTTGCCAGATGCTTTCCCAACGCACAGGTCTTTGTTGCTCCCAGTCAGTGGAGTTTCCCGCTAAATCTTCCTCTCGGCTGGCTTGGCTTGCCCCCCAAACGCACTTCATTACTCCCAGAAGATAGCCGCAGAACCCCCTTTGCTAATCAGTTTGACTATGCGATCCTGGGTCCAATCGAGTTGGGACCTGGTAAGTTTGCAGAAGTTGCATTTTTCCACAAGCGATCGCACACCCTTCTTGTGACAGACTCAGTGGTTTCCGTACCAGAAGAACCGCCTGAGATCGTCCAATTAGATCCATACCCCTTGCTGTTCCATGCCAAGGATAATGCATCTGACATGGTCGCAGACAATCAGGCAAACCGCCGTAAAGGTTGGCAGCGCATCTCGCTGTTTACTTTGTACTTCCAACCAAGGGTACTGGAAGTACGTGGATGGGGTCAAGTATTTCGCAATGCCGTGAAAGCGCCGGATCGCTCAAAAAAAGCTTATTTTGGGTTATTCCCTTTCAAATGGAACTCAGAGTGGAAGCAGTCATTCGATGCACTGCGAGGGGATGGTCGTCTGTTTGTAGCACCGATTTTACAGACTCTCATTCTCAACCGGACACCGAGGGAAACCATCACCTGGGCTAATCGGGTGGCAAGTTGGGACTTCCACCGGATTGTTCCCTGCCACTTTGATTCTCCGATAGAAGCAGGTCCGCAGCAGTTTCGACAAGCATTCTCCTTCCTAGAAAAGCAGCCTGCTGTCAATTGCTCATTGTTCAAGAGTAGCAATTATCCCTTGCCGGAGGAGGACTTTAAACTACTCAGGGTACTTGATAAAGGTCTTAACAAGTTTGGCATTGTGCCGCCTGCGAAGGATAAGGTTTAGCACAAAGGGCAAATATAGCAATCCTATTTGAGATCCGACCTAGGGGGACAAGGGGAGCCAGCGCACATGAGGAGGGTTTCCCGACAGAGGCGACAAGGAAGACA
>CAZZYE010001115.1:0-2873 GCA_964658145.1 uncultured Stigonema sp. | reverse complement strand
ATTATTATATAGGACTGAAGTCTTTGGTAGAAGCTTGAGCTTCCCCAGCTTTGCTGATTGGAGATAGGACAAGACACGTTAACACAGAGAGGGCGAGGACTAACTTACTCACAGTGTGTAGCACTTGGCAATTAAGATTGTTTACCTATTTTAAAGTTACTTTAAGTTCAAGCCAGCCTTCGGGCTTGTTTAACGTCAACACCTACAAGATATCTACATCATCTTGTAGAGGCATTGTGTTTCTATGGCTACACAGACAAAGACTGCGGAGACAAGCTATAGATGACTTAATGTTATTAATTTTGTCAGCATGACCCAGCGGTAAACTTGCTATTTATAGCTGCCAAATAAGGGCTGGAGGCTACTATTTATCACTTTCGCTGGTTGCTTTAAGTGACATTAGACGTTATGTGCGGCGAATCAGTAATGTGTATTTGAGAACACCTCTATATCTAAAGATAGAAGACGCAAATGTTCATATTAAGAATAATAAAGTTGTAGTGATAACAACATCACTAAAGCTTTGAAGGTGTCAGAGCATACACAAAATATAGGAGTTTGTCATGGCTAACGCTGACGTTGATTCTACTATTGCTGCCTTGAAAGGTGGTCTGGCTTCCATTCCTGCTGAGACAGCAGTTGCTGTTATTGACAGCTGGAAGCAACAGCTTCAAGGAAATGATATCGCTGAGGACTTGGAAGAACTCAAGCAAGCACTCACAAAAGGCGATAAAGCTGCAATCTCTAAAATTCTCACCGATTTGGGCGAAGACACGACACAAGCATCTGGTGGCGTTAGTGGTGATGCTGCTGCTAAAGTGAAAGAACTAGGACAACTGCTGTCTCAAGCAGGCACCTCTTTGAAGTAATTCTGAATTAAGTCAGAACACCCAACGCATCCTACGATTGAACCTGTTAGGAACAATCAGTAGGATGGGTTGCGGCTTGAGCAAAAATTTGACTTAAATCGCAACTATCCTTTTAGTCTTCGTGGCGAAGATGCCATGCAGCACCAAAAGCCGCCCCAGCTCCTGCTAACAATCCAGTACTCATTCCCTCTATAGTTTTATTAATTGGGCTTTGTTTAAGGCACTCATTTGTAATCCTGCCTTGCAAGCACATGTTACTCTCTGCCCAGCTTGTAGTGCCTCCTAAAATTACACCAGTCACACTACAGCAAATAACAAGCAGTAAAAGGCGTTTGGTTTTTCTATCCATAGATGGTTGCGAAAAATTTTGTGTATGGTTAGGTTACCCAAAACTACTTTACACTCTTGTGTTCCTTTTGTCAGGATTGTCTAGAGATTTGTTGCCACCCAATTGTCTGTAAAAGCGTTCAGGTGTGAATAAGCTTATAGAGATTCGCCACGTGAACAGAGTGGACTGTTTTTTCTTCCTCACCGACACGGTAGCAATTGCGACCTTGTGCTTTTGCTTTGTAAAGTGCTTTATCTGCCTTTTGGAGGATGACGGAAGGACAACTGTTCGGGGTAGGAAAATGGTAGGCAATTCCAAAGCTAAGTGTAACTTGCCTACTGACAACAGAAGCGGCATGAGAGTAATTCAGTTGTTTGATCTCTTCACGAATGTTTTTAACTACCTGTACCGCACCGCTACTGTCAGTATTAGCTAAAATTACTGCAAACTCTTCCCCTCCGTAGCGGGCAGCCAAATCTGCAGGACGCCTAGCAGCACGGTTAATAGCTTGCGCAATCTCCGCTAAACAAGCATCTCCAGCTAGATGACCATAGAAGTCATTATATTGTTTGAAATAATCGATATCACAAAAAATTAGCGCTATTGGCGATCGCTCTCGCGCTAACCTTTTCCATTCGTGCATGAGGAAATCATCGAAGTAGCGTCGATTGGCAATCTGGGTTAGTCCATCAAGAGTAGCAAGAAGCTGAAGTCTGTGATTCGCTATCTGTAATTGCTGATAAAGTTCTGATTGTTGAATGGCAATTTCCACTTGAGTTGCTAGTTGTTTGAGTAAATCAACCTCAATCGCCTGCCATTTTCGCTCGTGCGCGCTTTGATCGACAATCAATAATCCCCAAAGTTCCCTTTGCATTTCAGTTTTCATCTCTGAATCCGAAAGCAGAGGAACTACCATGTTGGATTTTGCTCCTAATAGTTTGATCAGAACAGTCAAATCACAGGATGTCTCTTCCTGCTTAATATCAGTGATGGTACGAACGAATCCCTGTGGAGCAAATAGACAGCACTGAGGAAATATTTCTGAGGCTATGGTTTGGTTAATTAGTGTAGGACCTGAGACAGCCGACTCGGCGATCACCTTCCCTATACCATCTGGGTGAATGCGGTAAATCAGCACTCTGTCAGCTTGGAGAAGTTGCTGAACCTCAACAACTGTTGTGCTGAGAATTTTATCCTGATTCAGAGACGAACGTATATGCTGAGTGACTTGTTGGATCAGCCTTTCCCGCTGCGCCTGCAGGCGTAAGGCGAACTCCGTCTGTTTTTGCTTGATTGCATAGCGGAGCGATCGCTCCAAGAGTTCTGCACTGATTTCGTTCTTATTTAAGAAATCAGTTGCACCCAAATGCATAGCTTCTAAATCTATGCTATGGTTTGGGGAGCTAGTTAGCAATATAATTGGAGCCTGATAGCCAGTGCCGATCGCTCCCTTGAGTACTTCTAAACCGTCATGGCAGCCTAGTCGGTAGTCAAGTAGGCAAACATCATGCTCTTGACGAGCGAGCACAGCCATAGCTGTCTCGTAGTTGGACACCCATTCCAACTCAAATTCGGGAATTTGGATATCACAAAGCAGTTCACGAATAATTACATAGTCATCTTCGTTATCTTCAATCAAAAGCACTCTGATCGGCAGATTGTTGGAGTTGTTCATC
>CAZZYE010001114.1:0-2884 GCA_964658145.1 uncultured Stigonema sp. | reverse complement strand
AATCATTTAGGATAGTGAAATTTTAAAATCAAGCAGACAGGGGAGGTAGGATGGAGCAACAACAGCGTGGTGTAACAGTATGGTTAACTGGTCTGAGTGGTGCAGGCAAAACTACTATCTGTCAAGTTGTGGAGAAAGAACTGCAGACTCAGGGATACAAAGTTGAAGTACTCGACGGTGATGTGGTGCGCCAACACCTGAGCAAGGAGTTGGGTTTTAGCAAGGAGGATCGGAAGGAGAATATTCGACGCATTGCCTTTGTCGCTCAGCTTCTTACCAGAAATGATGTCATTGTATTGGTTTCGGTCATTTCACCGTACTGTGCTATGAGGGAACAAGTGCGGCAATGCATTGGAGATTTCATTGAAGTGTACGTCAACGCGCCATTGGAAGTTTGCGAACAGCGAGATGTGAAAGGGCTGTATAAGAAAGTACGATCGGGGGAAATTAAGCACTTCACTGGCATTGATGACCCCTACGAAGTGCCATTACAACCGGAAGTCGAATGTAAAACTGATCGGGAAGGCGTTGCTGAAAGCGCAACTAAAGTTTTGAATAAGCTGAAAGAGTTGGGTTATATCAATCGAATGTTTTTGCCACCAGTGCCTAAAAACACTCGCTAGTATTAAGCCGACCAATGCGGTAAGGTCTTCTTAAGAGGGCGAGTAAAATATTTCACATGGCTAAACCGAAAAACCAGACGGGTGTTGACTCAAAAGTGCTGTTGGGAATGGAACAGCATTGGGGAGATCGCGATCGCAATTCCTTCCCGAACTTTCATTTCAAAAGACGGCATTGGCTACGAACAGCATTAGCCGCTTTCACCTTCGGAGTTTTTTCCAGTACGATCGCTCCTACTCCAGGACTGGGAGCAGAGCGGATTTCCTTCTCTTACCCTCCGTTTGGAGACTTTTATCTCTCTACACATTCCCTAGAGATGTTTGCTAAGGAAGGTAAGGTTACTAGTGAATTTGCCTATTATGCTAAGCGAATACCGCCACAGCAGTTGGCTCAACTGCGCGACCTGCTGCAGACACGGTTTGAAGTCACTCCCACCCTAGTATCGCAGTTTACCTATTCACCTATTGGTGAAAACGTGCTGCAACGTCTGGGGGAATTGGTGCAAACACAGAGTAGACAAAATGGTTTCTATGCTTTGCGCTCTGCCTTCATCTTATCTGCTGCTGACCGAGATGGCTTAAGCATAGTGAATTTAATTCGTCGCTACCCCTCCAACAGTATTCGGTTGAACTTAAGCGGCACCCAAGAAATTATTGGTAACTTGTCAGAACTGCTGAAAAAAAGAGATGCAGTTGTTGTTGCACTTCAGCAAACAGCAGAAGCAGAAGCGCTTGGTGAGTCAAAAGTTGATTTTTCACAACAGTCAGATCTACGGCGTACAGGTTCTTTTAAGTGGCAGAAACAAACCCTGACTCTGGATGAGGGTTCGCGAAATCGCCATTTTATGGCTGATCTGTATGTACCTCAAACAGGAACTAAAACTCAAAATACTTTATCGCCTCCTTTCCCGGTGATTGTGATTTCTCACGGTGTAGCGGAAGACCGCCAGACATATGCCTATGTGGCGCAACATTTGGCATCTTATGGCTTTGCAGTTGCAGTCTTGGACCATCCTGGAAGTGATGCCAAGGAATTTAGGCAATTTTTTGCGGGGTTGGCAGGTCCACCAAAAGCAAAGGAATTGATCGACCGTTCACTAGATGTAAAATTTATGCTGGATGAACTCCAGCGTCTTTCTGAGACTAATTCTAATCTGAAGGGACAATTGAATCTGCAACAAGTTGGCGCGATCGGGCATTCTTATGGAGGGTATACCGCTCTGACTTTAGCAGGGGCAAAGATTAATTTTGAGCAAATCCAAAAGGATTGTCATCCCAACCGCTCTTTGGATTTGTCAGTTTTCTTACAGTGCCGAGCTGATGAGCTACCACCTGCTAATTATCTCTTACTTGACCAACGAGTCAAGGCAGTTATGGCGATTAATCCTTTAGTTAGCACAATTTTTGGACAAAGGGGATTGAGCCAAATTCAAGTTCCCGTGATGCTAGTTGCAGGTAGTCAAGATATTGTTACCCCAGCTTTACCAGAGCAGATTCGCCCGTTTACTTGGCTGCAAAATCAAAATAAGTACCTTGTGCTCATTGAAAATGGAACGCATTTTTCCACCTTAGGCAAATTAGATTCTGCCGATAACGTATTGCCTGTTCCATCTAGCTTAATTGGTCCCAATCCGGCGATCGCTCGCTCCTATGTCAACGCTCTTAGCTTGGCTTTCTTTGAAACTCATCTTAACAATCGACAGGAATATCGTCCCTATCTCAGCGCAGCTTATGCCAAGTTTATCAGTCAAGCACCTTTAAACTTGAGTCTGATACAATCTTTCACAGCAGAACAGTTAGCACAGATATTTAATGGGGGGAAGGAATCGCCGCCCACTGCCAAGAGGTAAACGCATCTAAATTTGATGTTTCGTTAAAAAGAAAACATTTCATCCAAGCAGGCGACGTCCTTGATCAGGAGTACTGCATTAGGGAATTACCAAGAAATAAATTATCCATCTTGTGGGGTGGGCATCCTTGCCCGCCCTACAACTTTGTGGTAAGCAATACATCCTGCCTCCACAAGAAGTAATTGGATGCTTTTTGATTTGGAAGTCCCTAGTACCGCTCCCTCGGAATTAAAAATAAAAAATAAAAAAAGCTAACATCATAAGCGAGTCGCGCTATTCCTTTAATGGTTTCTTTATTTCCGCCGTCTTGTACTAGCGTGGTTGCTGACTTGTGACTAACTTATTACTGATTTCTGGGTGTATAGCAGTCGCCAAAGCCGTTAGGACAAGTCGGCGGTAGACGCCTTCAAAGCG
>CAZZYE010001113.1:0-2888 GCA_964658145.1 uncultured Stigonema sp. | reverse complement strand
GAAGTAAACAGGCGATCGCATCTCTAACTAGGCTAGATAAAGTCGGGATGTATCTTGAATCTGAAACCTTTTAAGATTCAAGATTTTCATGCTTGAAGCTTGCATTTTATTAACTCAGCACTGCCGGGTCGTTTCTTGTTGCTTAGTTTAAACTCCAGTTATAATTCTCCGACCCTCAATGCTAGAATGCGGGTTAAGGCTTGACTTACGTATAAGTTTTGATTAATCGCCGCCTGACACCTTTGCAACCACAACACAATGACAAGACTTTGAGTCGCCTAATTCACGAAAACATGAATTGTTAGAACCTATTCGTAACTTACCAAAAGAGCAAATTGAAATGCTTACTTATCTTTGTGATTGGGTAGATTTAAAGACTGCACCAGTTACTTGGTCTATTCATAGTTATGCAACTAATTACACTCCTCCTCATGCACGTAAGGATATTCCTTATGTCTTAAGCTCTAACATACTTTTCGAGCGCCTAGTAGATGAGCATAAAGAGAGAGGAATATTCAATGATAACCACTAAAAAAGAGCGATGGGGCTTAGTTTTGTCTGGCGGCGGTTCTAGAGGTGCTTATCATATTGGTGTCATCCAATATTTAGCTGAAAAAAATATTAAAATTGATGTTGTTTCTGGTGCAAGTATTGGTGCATTAAACGGTGCGTTTATAGCAGCTGAAACCAATCTAAAACTTGCTGCTGAACGCCTTCAAGAAATTTGGAATGTACTTACCGAAGATAGTCCCAGCAAACTAGGAATAGATGTTTCTACTTTCCTTGCTCTAAAGTTCCTTAGTGAGCTTACGCCAGCATTAGGTGGTGAACCATTGAGAAAAGTTATTAATTTATTTAACTTGCCATCCGAGAAACTTGGTCTTCTTAATCAAGAATACATTAACAAACTATTGACAAAACATATTAGTGCTGAAAAACTGAGATCTGGTTTACCTTTATATGTATCTGTGTATAAAAGTAGAGGTGCTTTAAATGATATAAAATCTGTTATTCTAGCTGCTATGAATCTGAAAAATACACCATCCTCAGAGTTTCTTCATGTCCAATTAATAGAGCAAACAAAGCAGCGTGATATAATTCTTGCTTCAGCAGCACTTCCCCTAATATTTGAAGCCAAACATGGTTTTGCTGATGGAGGTATGGGTAGCTTTATAGATTCTCAAGGTAATACACCTGCACATCCTCTTGTTCATAAGGAGTCTTGTTCTCACATTATAGTTACTCATTTAGATAATGGCAGTCTTTGGGAGCGCTATAAATACAACTCCTCAAATGTCGTCCTTTTAGAAGTTAGTCCAAAAGAATCCATGAATCGGCAGGGATGGAAGGATTTAATTAACTTTAATGCCAACAGTATTAAGTCTTGGATTGACCAAGGCTATGAAGATGCTGAGAGATGCCTCAAAGATGTAAGTGAACATATCATACTGCGTCGTATTGCTCAAAAGACACAAGAAGAGAAAAGACGAGCTTTAGAAAGACTAGATAATGATGATTTCCAGATTCAGTAAACCAAAAAGTTTTATCCAAAGGGCGAGCGCTAATAATTTGGATACGTAGATTTAAGTGTTGTAGCCGAGTAAAGGTGCTTAAGGCAAGCTATAGTAAAGCTATTCCAATGAAGCTTACACTTATTTACATATGGGATGCTGAAGTCTTAATGCCTAGTACCAAAGCAATTTTTCAGAAGGCAGAAGTGGGCTATGAATAACATTCATGCTTCTTGCCAAGTTAAGGAGAGTGGGTTAACGAAAGAGCATTAAGGTGGAATGCATGGCTCCTCGTATTAATTTCTCGTGGTTGTGAGCGGCGGCCTTGGGTATTTTCCCAACATTGGGTCATAAGTTGGCATTTGAGTTCTAACTGGATTAATTAGTCTCATCTACAACGAAGTTTCAATAGTTTTCGCTCCCCATTCCTCAAAATAGCAGGAACGTGCAGTCCCCTTTAAACCTGTCGATTTACCACAAGGCTTAAGGCAAGAGTTTCTGTCACCTTGTGCCAAGTTTGCCACAACCAAAGAGGGCGATCGCGGGAAGTTGTGAGATGATGTTTTCTAGCCAGTCGTTTGTCAATTATCTATCTCCCAATCTTCAATCAGCAAGTTATGAACGCGCTTAAACTCTCTTGTGTTATGGGTAATGAGGGTTAAGTTATTTGTCAGTGCGATGGCGGCAATTTGTAAATCATAGAGCTACCGATTGGAGTGCCTAATACTTCTAGCCCAGAGCGAATCATTCCAAATGTTATTGCTGCTGGATCGTCAAAAGATAGTGATATAAATTGAGCTAAAAATTCTTGCTGTAAGGTAAGATTACGTTCTGGGTTTGCACTTTTCATTGCACCATAAAATAGTTCAGCTTTGACGATTGAGCAAACAGCAATATCTCTAGTGACAGTGGATTCTAGTTTCTGCTTTAAGGTGGAATTTTTACCACGCATATAGATAATGCAAGTGTTAGTATCTAGCAGGAATTTCACAGAATCGCTTCGCGTTCAAGTTGTTGTCCTTGGGGATGGCGAAAGAATGTTTCATCTTGGATACATCCATAGAATTGAGTCAGGGGATATTCTGGGGTTTCGGTTGGGGTTTCTGATTTTAAGGACTTGATGAGGGTTTTTAACAATGCCCAGCCAAGGCTAGTGTCTAATTCTTCGGTAAGTTCAGCATTGAGGGATTGACGGAAGAATTCTGAGAGTTTAGCGGTTTGCTCTGGGTGGGTGTTGTTATTGTGTGTAGTCAGGCTTTGGGCAAGGAGTTGGATGATATACAGTTTATCATTGGGGGAAAGCTTTATGAGTTGTTGTTCGAGTTCTGGGATAGCCATGATGGGGTTTAAGTAGAGGATAAATTTATTCTACTTTCA
>CAZZYE010001112.1:0-2891 GCA_964658145.1 uncultured Stigonema sp. | reverse complement strand
TTCCCTGTTCCCTGTTAAGAGTTCCCTATTCCCTCTTAAATCGCTTTTAACAATGTTGCAAGGTATGATAAAGTAATTTTTTAGCTCCTTGCCGCATCCAAAATATTTTTGAGATTGAGTATTATTTCATGCAAACTCAAGACAGAAGCTCAACGTTAAATGTTGCAGCGGCGATCGCAGCTAGCCAGAACTATCTTCTTTCGATTCAAAATCCAGCAGGCTACTGGTGGGCGGAGTTAGAATCCAATGTCACTATAACTGCTGAGGTTGTCCTTCTCCATAAGATTTGGGGAACCGACCGAGAAAGACCCTTACACAAAGTTGAACCTTACCTGCGTTCTCAACAACGAGCGCATGGAGGCTGGGAACTTTTTTACGGCGATGGTGGAAATCTGAGTACCTCAGTTGAGGCATACATGGCGCTCAAGCTGTTAGGTGTATCAGAAACTGATCCGGCTTTGATCAAGGCGCGTTCGTTTATCCTCGCACGGGGCGGTATCAGTCAGACTAGGATTTTTACCAAGCTCCACCTAGCGCTGATTGGATGCTACAATTGGCGTGGCATTCCTTCACTACCGCCTTGGGTGATGTTTTTGCCCTCAACTTTTCCAGTTAACATCTACGAAATGTCAAGCTGGGCAAGGTCAAGCACTGTGCCACTGCTGATTGTCTTTGACCGCAAACCTGTTTTTCAGGTCAACCCAGGCATTACCTTAAACGAACTGTATGTTGAAGGTGCGGATAAAGCCGCGTTTGAATTACCGCGTAACAACGATTGGACAGACTTATTTATTTACCTTGATCATGCCTTCAAGTTAGCAGAAAAGCTGAATGTAGTTCCTTTTCGGGCTGAAGGTATTAAAGCCGCAGAGCGATGGATTTTAGAACGGCAAGAAGCAACAGGTGACTGGGGTGGTATTATTCCCGCTATGTTGAATTCACTGCTGGCTTTGCGGTGTCTGGATTATCAGCAGTCCGACCCCAATGTGGTCCGAGGACTAAAAGCAGTCGATCGCTTTGCGATTGAAACAGAGGATACCTACAGAGTGCAACCTTGTGTTTCTCCTGTATGGGATACTGCTTGGGCAATGCGATCGCTCGTAGATTCTGGCTTGGCACCGGATCATCCAACTTTAGTTCGGGCGGGAGAATGGTTGTTGAGCAAGCAAATTCTGGACTACGGTGATTGGGCGGTCAAAAATCGCGACTCTCAACCAGGCGCTTGGGCGTTTGAGTTTGAAAATCGCTTTTATCCAGATGTAGACGACTCTGCTGTCGTAGTCATGGCAATGGATGCTGTGAAACTCAATGACGAAAAACTGAAGCAAGCGGCGATCGCTCGTGCTGTAAACTGGATTGCTTCTATGCAGTGTCAACCAGGCGGTTGGGCTGCTTTTGATCTGGACAATAATCAGGACTGGCTGAACCTGATGCCCTATGCTGACCTCAAAGCCATGATTGACCCCAACACGGCTGATGTCACTGCTCGGGTATTAGAAATGCTAGGTAGCTGTAAAGAGTCAATTGATCCGACTTACGTTGAGCGAGCGATTGCATATCTCATAAGTGAGCAAGAAACTGAAGGTTGCTGGTTTGGTCGCTGGGGAGTAAATTACATTTATGGAACCAGTGGAGTCATTTCAGCCCTGTCCTTGATTGCTCCGGAGAATACACAATGTATAGAACGGGGAGCAGCTTGGTTAGTCGGATGTCAAAACCCCGATGGTGGTTGGGGCGAGACTTGCCAAAGCTATGATAACCCAGCCCTCAAAGGAAAAGGACATAGTACTGCATCTCAAACGGCTTGGGCAATACTAGGCTTAATAGCTGCTGGTAAAGTAACTGGCTTGGCGGATCAAGCGATCAAACGAGGAGTTAACTACCTGTTAGCAACTCAGCACTCAGATGGTACTTGGAACGAGGCAGAATTTACAGGTACTGGCTTTCCCGGTCATTTTTATCTGAAGTATCACCTCTATCAACAGTACTTTCCATTAGCAGCTCTTGGTCGCTATCAAGCCCTAGATAATTCGTAATTCGTAATTCGTAATGCGGCTTAGTAATTACGAATTACTAATTGGATCAAACACTTGCTTTAACAGAGCCAATCCTTCCTCAACTTGTAGAATCTGTTTTTCTGTGAGATGATTGAGGATCTCAGCAATGTGAGTACGAGTTTGCTCACGTGCTTGCTGAAGGTGATGCTCACCTGGTTCAGTCAGCTTCAGAACAACACGCCGTCGCTCTTGAGGGTCATTGTTACGGTGGACAAAGTTGCGCTGTACAAGCCGTTCTATTGTCGCTGATGCTGTAGCACGAGTAACTCCCAAATGTTCTGCTAGTTCAGAAAGTGAAGCCCCAGGATTGCGATCGAGAAACGCTAGTGTCCGGAATTGCGGGACAGATAGCGTAGTAGAGCCTTGAACACGCATATCCGCTCGGATCGCCCGCATGACCAACGGAACTGTTTCCATCACTTTAGCCGCACATTCGTTGGAAGTTTTTGGTTGCTCTAAGCCCATTTGATTTTTACTTTTCATCAGCCACTGAAATTAAGGTAAAGCTAATCTCTTTACGTCTACTTTGACTTAACTAGCAGTAACTTGGACTAAAAGCAAAGAAAAATTCCTTGAATATGCCTAGAGTATCAATTCAGTAATCAAAAACCTAACCCCCCAGCCCCCTTCCCTTGTAGGGAAGGGGGAGAAACACTCCCCTCCCCTACGAGGGGAGGGGTTGGGGGAGAGGTTCTTCTAGGATTACTGAATCGGTGTCCTAGGACTTACGCATTGACAGAAATAGTAAAAGTCTGCGTCCGGTTTTTTCCAGCAAGTAGGGGCGCGGAAACCGCGCCCTTACAATAGACATCTCCGAAAAATAATTATGCGTTC
>CAZZYE010001111.1:0-2892 GCA_964658145.1 uncultured Stigonema sp. | reverse complement strand
AACCACTAACAAAAATGTTAAATTAACTATTACTTGCTAAAAGCGAGACAACCGTAGTTATACCTAAGAGTGGAAAAGATTTTTAATGGGAGCTGTAAGCCACTGTGAGTCAAACTGACCGCGACACTATCCAAGCTCTCTCTACAGAAGTATCGAAGTTGCGCCAAGAGTTGCAACTTCGGGATCAACTAGTACAGCAGCTGTCTCAAGAACTCTTCCGACTGGTTAAGGGCAATACTAACTTTATGCCCCAGCCAGAAATATCTGAGCGTCATCTAACTCAGTTGCAGGCTTTGCGAGAACAACTGCAGGCAGTTGAGCAGCAGGTGACTTTCTATCAAGAGCAAATCACAACGCGTGACGCTGAGATTTATCAATTACGACAATCAGTACAGGAACTAACTGACCGCAGTCGGATGCTCGAACAAGTAGTACAGGAATTACCTCAAATTTATCGTCGTAAATTTGAGGAGCGCATGGCTCCAGTGAGAGAAAAGGTGGCAATTCTACAGCGGGAAAACCGCCAACTTCAAGCTGAACTGCAAAGTGTGAGTTATCGCTTAGCCCTGAGAACCCGCAACGCTAGTCACAGTGGCATTGATTTGCCGAATTTTCCTCGCAAAACACCTGGACAAACTAATATCTCGGCTATGCCAAATGCCTAAAGTTCTAATAGTAGTTGATCCAAGCCCTCAAGAAATTACACCTCCTACTCTCAAAGGTATGTTGGCGACCTTAGAATTGGAGAAAACAAAAAATCCTATACAAGCAATGTCGGTAGAAGTAGTTGCTACAGACACGTTAAAATCAAAAATTCAAGAAAATTTTAAAAGACCAGATTTTTACTTAACTCAGGCAAATGACCAGACATCTAATATTCAAGAACCTAGGTTTTTGTCAGAGATTATTTTTTGCCCTTTAACACTCTCATTGCCCGAAAATTTAGTATTCCCCTCTCAAAATATTTTCCAAGCTTGCCGGGATGTTATAGGGTTACGCCAACTTTTGGCACAAAAAATGCAAGTAGCGATTGGTAATGGCTGTTTCTGGTTGCCGGTGGTGCTTACCGCTAAAGGACCGCTCTACGGTGAGGTTATTGCCCTAGCAGGCGGGGAAGGTACAGAGACAAAATTACCAGAAGATTTATCACTCTCTGAATTATCTTACTATCAGCCCTTCCATTTATCCGATGCTTTGCGTCAGCCCCTATATCAAATGGCATATAAGCTTCTGCAATTTTTATCAGCGCCACCTGCTACTTACTTGGTGCAGTTTGGGTTACAAGCAGGTGAAATTTGCTTTGACAAACTTTGGCCATTTCCCACTGCACCCGCTTTAGCAAGCAGCAACGTTCAACAGCCAGATTTATTTACCTGCCATTGGTATTGCCTCACAGCCAAGCCCTTGCTTGATCTTACTATTATAAGTACTCCAGAAGGCGAAATTTAGCCTGCTGTTACCATACTCTTATCGTTGAAGTTAGTTAGGATATCTTCATAAGTGTGAAAAATTTCAAACACTGAATCCAGTTGGGTGATTTCCAAAATCAACCTCACAGGATCTTGTACGTTGCAAAGAACTAGGCGACAACCACTTTGACGCGCAGCTTTCAATCCTTTCACCAAGGACACAAGCCCAGAACTATCCATGAAATTCGCAAATGCTAAGTCAATAACCCAAAGTTGGTTACGTTGGGGAATTACCCTAGCCATCTTCTCGCTCAAAGCTAAGCCACCCTGTAAGTCTATACTTCCTTGGGGTTTGAATAAAATTAGCTGATATTCTGATGTGATCATGGATTTAACCGGGTTAGTTGACACTTCCAACGCAAAAGCAGAAAACTGACATAAACACTGCTTTGTTTTTAACCTAGATTATTGCTTTACCCAGATATATGCGGACTTACAGCAATGCGGTAAGGACAGATCATTTCAGTATCTATGCCGTATAACTTGTCTTATCATTTCTTAATATTATGCAAAACTGTCTGGAAATTTTAGTAATATCCGGACTTTTTACCAAATTTTTATATTTTGTGGAGATATTTATAAAATTTTCATGAAGAAACTTTGTATTTATCTCTAAGTATAAGGTTGTCAACAGGCTAAAGGCATAGATGGGGGTTAGTTGTTGGGACCTACTTATAATTTGATTGACACTTCACCCAAAAACAAGTCAAGATGAAAGATAAGAAATGTAAAGATAGCGGTGCTAAATGTCTCTTGAGTTTCTATCGATTGAAAATATCAAGGAGATTGCTCATAACTACGGTTATTGGGTAATTTTTGTGGGAATTTTATTAGAAAATTTGGGGATTCCTCTTCCTGGTGAAACAGTTACCTTAGTAGGAGGTTTTCTTGCCGGTAGTGATGAATTGAGTTATTGGTTGGTTCTGGGTAATGCGATCGCCGGTGCTGTGATTGGCGGTATTTGTGGCTATTGGGTTGGTAGATTTGGGGGCTGGTCTTTACTGGTGCGAATTAGTAGCTTCTTTCGGATTTCAGAAAATCGCATAATTTTGATTAAAGAACAATTTAGTCAAAATGCTGGCAAAGCTATATTTTTCGGGCGTTTTCTCGCATTGGTACGCATTTTTTCGGCGCCACTAGCTGGTATAGCAGAAGTACCCTTCAGAAAATTCCTTTTATACAATTTAGCAGGAGCAATAGCTTGGGCTAGTGTGATGGTGACATTGGCTTTCTTTGCTGGCAGAATTGTGTCTTTAGAACAATTGGTTGCCTGGGTGAGTCAATTTGCGATCGCAGCGTTACTTATCCTTGCTGCTACAATTTTCGTACCTTTGTGGTTGGAGTCGCGACGAAAGGAAGTAGAAAGTGGGGAGTAGAAATTGTTAGTTGTTAGTGGTTAGTTGTTGGTTGTCAAGAAGAACTA
>CAZZYE010001110.1:0-2894 GCA_964658145.1 uncultured Stigonema sp. | reverse complement strand
ACTCCCTGAAGATCCCCCCAACCCCCCTTAAAAAGGGGGGCTTTTTCCCCCCTTTTTAAGGGGAGCCAGCGTGCATGAGGAGGGTTTCCCGCAACTCACGGCGACTGGCGTGGGCTAGTTCAGATCAAAGCCTTAACTGAACCGTATTGGCTTCTAATCCAGCCCTGAAGTTTCTTAACGACCAGACTGCATAGAATTAGGCTAATTTATTCACTTTATTTAGATAATTATAATTTAATTTTAAAGAAGTCAGTACTTCAGTTCTGGGTTGCGAACACCCCGGGTATCCCCTAGAACTTGCGGACAGCCGCCAACAAAAAACCTCAGATCTTCGCTGAGGTCAATTCTTAAAGCGTATTAGTTCTTTATTAGTATCTTGCTAGTTAGCTTCAGCAATTTGCAAAGATTTTTCAAAGGTCATTCGCTGCTCGGCGTTGCGCAAGAAGTAACCATTCATCATAGCCCCAAAAATAAGCTGACCAAGGTTTTCGCGGTTGGTGGTGATCATTACGTTGAAGTTTTCTGAAGGTAAACTACCCAACATCGTGCCAATAGTGCGTTCCATCGCCTGCAGCACTTCACCAGAAGAGGGTTTAGATAGTTGGGCGATCGTTTCTGGACTCATAGATTGAACGTACTGCCACAGCAAGTTGTTTGATGCTTCGCTGTTAAAAGACTCTGGGCTTATATTTGACAGATTGTTCATTGTTGTAGGCTGCAAATTGCAGAGTTTTCAAGACTTCTACAATTTAATTTAGCAGGCTCTTCTGTATGAAGAAGTGAGCAGAACCGAACCTAAGAATGGTGGTTTATCCCACTAAGAATATTGGAGCTAGAACACAATCCAGTAATAGCCATACAATACGGGTTTTCTGTAGAAATGATTGACCAGATAAACCGGTGCTGCTGAATCTTAGAGATTTAAATGAGCGGTGAGAAATAGCTTGTAGCTTTCGCGCTACGGCTTATTTCTGCCGGGATGCACTAGCGCCTAAAATGTTTTTCCACAGATTCACCATGATTTCTCGTGGCAAAAAGCGGGGCAAATTCGCCTGCAATTGATTCGTTAATGCACCGGGGACGACGGTAGAGTGATTTTTTTCCAGGGCTTGGAGTGCCTGACGCACCACTACCTCTTTGGGAGTATAGTTTTGAGCGGCAGCACTCGCCAACATTTCCGGAAACCCAGCTTCTTGAAAAAACTGAGTCTCTGTAGGTCCTGGGCAAACGGCTAAGACGCGCACATTATAGCTTTTATTTTCTGCCCACAGCGCCTCGCTAAAACTTAGAACAAAAGCTTTGCTAGCTGCATAAACAGAAAAGT
Organism: uncultured Stigonema sp.; assembly: GCA_964658145.1. Lineage (GTDB taxonomy): Bacteria > Cyanobacteriota > Cyanobacteriia > Cyanobacteriales > Nostocaceae > Stigonema. The sequence goes on along the minus strand of CAZZYE010001110.1, from coordinate 1,570 downwards.
AAGGCATCGATTGAAACGCAGCGGTCGAGGACATATTGATGATGCTTCCAGACCGACGCAGCCGCATCTGGGGCAAAAATTGATGCGTTAGCTCCACTAATGCTAAAATATTCAACTGAATCATCTTGACCTGCCGCTCCACATCCAGATCGGCAAAGTCACCATACTCGCCAAAACCAGCGTTGTTAATTAACAAATCAATCGTCAGTCCCTTTTGGGTGACGGCGTCAAACACAGCGAGGGCAGCTATTGGTTCTGTAAGGTCTTTGACTACAACGTCGATCTGAATTTTGTATTTATTCTGCAACTGTTGAGCTATCTCTTGCCGTATGCCAATAGAGTCCTATTGTGACATAATTCCTAGCTTTTATACTAATCTGGCATAAGGCATAACTGACATAAAGCTGACTTAAACAAACGTTCTTACCCGTCACCGATTACACCAAACAGGCTGAGGCTTGACACGTAGAGTATAATCCCGTCCCCATTGTCCCTAATGCCCTACAGAAGCAACGTATAAGCAAAATCTCGAAAGATGAGCGCGATTGAAAAAGAAAAACTTATCACTGCCTCATAGTGGTCGTCACTTACTGCAAGTCGCGGGCTGATGTGAGTCAAAAGTTGAATTGAGTCTAAAATTTCCGGAGAAGCTATACCTTGTCCGATTTTAAAATACGCGAAAAACTTGCTTTCGTGTGAGGTTATAACGTCGCTCATAGTAGCCTGTTGCCAGCAGCCGCACAATGAACACTCGAAACCGCTGTAATTCAATCTCGAAGTATTGCCAGCAAGGGATTCCAAGAACCGCACAACAATTTAACAAGCCTGTCACGAGCAGTCAAGTAGCCGACTCTGATTCACAATTTGAAATACGGCACTCGTGGGTTATTGAGCAATGGTAGAGCCGTTACTCGTTCTAACAAGTTATTCCTGATATGGATGAGCCTTTTCGCGTGAACTTACGAGGTATGTACTTGTTGGGAGTTAGGTAGTCACTAATGGTCAATGGCTTGACGAAATTCAGCTTGTTGGTAAGGTTGACTCAAGGATGGGCTATGAAGCACTTGTTTCTCAGTGAGCCTATGAATATACGTCCTAGGATTGCGTTCACAGAGGCACATGGAAAGCCTAAGAATCATGAGAGTCTGGAACTATTGCTGTGGCGTTAGTTGAGATTCTCGTGACTGCTAGAACTTGTGTAGGCTTCCCAGTGGTTCTTTTGCACTGGGAGGGACATTCTACTTCTTGCTGTTACCCTTGGGGTCAATCAAGGATATTTGACGCCACATCAGGTGCATACTCCTGTTAGCTCCATTGAGTACTACCGTCACACCGTTATCATCTTTTTCGTCAGCGATGCATTCTCTCCCATAATATTTTTTGAATTGGTCGTCAACGAAGTAAATAGGTGTTCCCTTCTTTATCGTGTTAGCCCACATAGGTTTCTCCACGACTTCCACTTTTGGCTCCGTTTTCTCAGAAAAAAAGTTTTTAGCGTTTAGGTCTACAGGGTCTACATTTTCCTTGCTGGGTAAGGCTTTGAGGTCTACAGGCAGGTCTACAGGAGGTC
>CAZZYE010001109.1:0-2897 GCA_964658145.1 uncultured Stigonema sp. | reverse complement strand
ACTAACAAAAGGAGAAAAAATGCGCGATAGCTTTAATAGAATGATCGGTCGGACTCGTTATGTTGTTTGTCGGATAATGCTACATTTAGCAGGGTCCGAAGTAGCACCAATTTTGGGAGTATTAAATCGTGCTGGAAGGGCAGCAATTGATGCTGATGGGGAGCTAGAAGTTTTGGGGGAACAATTGGTAGAAATCTGCCAAACTCTACTACAATACGATGAATACTGGCTCTCTGCTGCAAATGAAGGTGACGTATTTTGGAGTGAAGGTGAAGCAGGAGACTTTGTCAATGAATTATTTACCGACTCTGCTCAACGTTACCTAAGTGAACCAGATTTCAGTTCTGGTACTAGGTCCAATGAACCTTTATCCCTACCTGTAACGCGCAACGTAATTGTGATGATTACAGTAGCATATGAAGGAGAAGTACCAGAGTTGGAAACCGACCTTTCTAACATTCAGACGCTGAAGGAAGGCTTGAAAGCCTTAATTAACTTGCACTATAAACATAAGTTACAGGCAATTCAGGTGCATTTCTCTCCAGCGCGGTTAGGTGATGAGCTGACTAACGATCATCTGTTGCAATATTACCCAGAATTAATTCCTTTGTAACTTGTAGGGTTGTCCCTACTTATCAACGTTCGACAAATTGTTAAGCTCGGAGATAGGAAAATAGTCAAATGATTATGACAATCTTGCGGAAATTCACAGTTGTTATTTTAGCGTTGAGTTTGTGCTTGACAACTGTTGCCTGCGGTGGCGGAGTAAACCAAACTACGCCCCAAGCTAGGAACATTACTCAATCCTCAGCTACTAAGTTGGCGGATGGTCAGTATCCGGTGCAACAAGCCAGCTTCGATGATGCCAGTGGGGAGTACACCCTGTTTTTACTTAACAGTACGCCCCCAACGTTTAAAAGCCAAAATTTACAAATGGCTCGGCTGACTGATGAACAAATCAAGCAGGGTCAGAAAACTTTCCTGAAGGTAGAAAACGCACAGCCCGCATTATACCTTACAGAGGACTTTAAGATTGAGTACGTCCACAACGTTACCGAGAATAAAATCAATCCCCAAACAGGACAACAGGAAACGACCGTAGTTCGCCGCGAAAACGGCTTCTGGGCACCCTTTGCCGGAGCTGTAGCCGGTAACGTGGCAGGTCAAGCGATTAGTAGTCTTTTATTTAGACCCCAGTATTATGTGCCACCTGCCTATCAATCAGGAGGAGGTGTGATCAATGGTTACGGTGGCTATGGTAGAAGCTATAACGATGCGATCGCCAGTTATCAACAGCGCTACAATGCTCCACCAGCAGTAGTCAGAAACAGGACTGCTTTCCGCAGTACAGGAACAATTAGAAGGTCATATTCTGGTGACACAAATATAGGCACTACGCCGCGTACCACTGCACCAAACCGCCCCAGTGGTTCTGGATTTGGCAGCAGTATTCTCAGACCCTCTGGTAACTCCAGCTCTATTAGACGCGATTCTGGTAGTAGGTTTGGTAGTGGAGGTGCTTCTAGAGTTCCCCGGTCATCTGGTTTCGGTAGCAGACGGCGCTAGGCAACGGATGATGTAGCGGATGTAACGGATGAATTATTTGTATAAAAAATTACGTATTAAGCATCCGCACTCGTCCGTGAGAGTTCCCCGGTCATCTGTCTGGTTTCGGTAGCAGACGGCGCTAGGCAACGGATGATAAATACGGATGAGAAAGAGTGAAACCATGACATATAAAGCATCCGTTACATCCGTTACAAAATCCGTTGCCACTCTTTTAAGCTATTGCAACAGCTTGCTGCCAGCGTCCGACTACCTTACCAATCACTGCTAGTTCTTGCATTAAGCGGTCGAAACGCTCTGGTGTGAGAGATTGGGGTCCATCCGATAAGGCTTTGGCTGGGTTGGGGTGAACTTCAATCATTAAGGAGTCAGTTCCGGCGGCGATCGCTGCCATTGCCATTGAAGGTACGTATGCAGCCCAACCTGTGCCATGACTGGGATCAATCATAATCGGTAGGTGAGTGAGGGTTCGCAAAACTGGTACTACAGCTATATCTAGGGTATTCCTGGTATACTGCTGGTCAAAGGTGCGAATTCCCCGCTCACACAAAATTACATTCGGATTTCCTGCTGCTAAAATATACTCCGCAGCCATCAACCATTCTTCAATGGTTGCAGCCATTCCCCGCTTCAGTAAAACTGGTTTTGACTGTGCTCCTACTTTTTTCAGCAGGGAGAAATTCTGCATATTTCTTGCGCCCACCTGGATAATGTCTGCTACTTTTGCTATTGCTTCCAGGTCAGCAGCGTCCATTACTTCTGTGATAATGCCTAATCCAGTTGCTGACCGCGCCTGTGCTAACAATTCCAAAGCACTCTCGCCGTGTCCTTGGAAGGCGTAAGGTGAAGTCCGGGGTTTGTAGGCTCCTCCGCGCAAAAAGCTGGCTCCAGACGCTTTTACCCGCCGTGCCGTTTCCACGATCATTTCTTCATTTTCTACTGAGCAGGGACCAGCAACTACTACTACAGGATGGTGTTCACCAAAGACAACTCGTCCGTTGGGAGTATTGACCACCACCTCAGAAGCTTCTCCGTGGCGAAACTGGCGGCTAGCCCGTTTGTAAGGCTTTTCTACCCGCAACACTTGCTCAATCCAAGGGCTAAGTTCTTGAAGCTGTCGTGGGTCTAAATCAGCAGTTTCACCAACAAGACCAATTACCACTTTGTGCTTACCAACAATTTTTTCTGGTGTCAACCCCCTAGCGCTGAATTCCTCGCTGACACGGTTTATTTCCCCCTCAGGGGAACCAACTTTCATTACTACAATCATGCTAAATTTCCGGAGTAGTTGATTTTTAAACTTGGTTGCTATTAGTTGTTAATTGTTAGTT
>CAZZYE010001108.1:2276-2899 GCA_964658145.1 uncultured Stigonema sp. | reverse complement strand
GTAGCCTAATTTTTGTAGTAGTGCTTCAAGTTCGTCACAACAGCAGTGAATATCGCCAATGATGTCAAAGGGACCGTGTTCGTGCTTGCGGTTGTTCCAAAGGGGTTGGCGCTCAATTTCTACGGCTTCAATTTCTGCCACAGAGTTGAGGATGTGGACGTAGCGGAAACCTTCCCGTTCTAAACCTCGAAGACTTCGCCTGAGATTCTGCGTGTGACGCCGCACGACATGAGAACTAAACTGGCGGTCGGGACGTTGCTGGTTGCGTTCATGGCACAGTTCTTCTGGCAGGTTGAGGACAATGGCGACGGGAAAGCAATGATACTGCCGTGCGATCGCCAGTAATTCTCTCCGGTCTTCTGGCTGAACGTTAGTAGCATCGATTACTGTCAGTTTCCCGGCTGCCAATCGTTTTGCGGCGATAAAGTTTAGCACATCAAAGGCATCGTGAGAAGCAGCTTGGTTATTTTCGTCATCGGACACCAACCCTCGACAAAAATCTGAGGACAGTATTTCAAAGGGCTGAAAGTGCTTGCGGGCAAAGGTAGATTTACCGGCACCAGAAGCACCGATAAAAACAACTAGAGAAAGTTCGGGAATAGTTAATTTCATATGAGCTATGC
>CAZZYE010001108.1:0-2266 GCA_964658145.1 uncultured Stigonema sp. | reverse complement strand
CTAATTGTTAATTGTTAATTGGAATTAGCTATTAGCAATCAACAATTCTTGAACAATGAATGAATAATTAAAGCCATTTTTCACAGAGTAAAGTGCATCAAATCCTTCTTGAAAACTTGGCAAAGTCAGCTTTTTATAGGTGGCTAGAAGTCCAATGAGAGGAACTATTTGTTCGGGGGGTCGCTGGCTATTGCGTTGCTTACACTCTTCTAGTTGAGGCGGAAAGTAGTAGCCTACGACCCGGAAACCTTTTTCTTTAGCTGGAGCAATGTAGCGCCTTCTTTCTTCTACGGTCGGGTTAGTGTTATCGACAACAAAAGACTGTTTAGCCTCCAGACAAGCTTGGAGAATAATTTGTTCTCGATGGCGAGTTTTGAGCATATCAAGGTTAATACGGATGTGGGTGTTAAAGAAGCGATCGCGATAAAAAGTAGACTTACCAGATCCCTGGATTCCCATGAAAATGATTGCTTCCATTTTTGTCAGGAATTATGGATAAAAACCCCCATTTGCGTAGGTGATCCGACCTCTGGGTCTGACAATCCTATAGGTTGAAATTGCACCTGATAGCCAAAGCGTTCCGCCACAGAGTTTGCCCAGTTTTGAAACTCCGCTCGTGTCCATTCAAAGCGATGGTCTTGATGTCGCAGATTCAGCGCAGGCAAGTTTTCAAATTTAACGTTATATTCAATGTTAGGCGTTGTTAACACCACTGTTTTGGGTTGTGCCAACTCGAATACTACCCGCTCAAAAGCAGCAAGGCGCGGTAGGTCGAGATGCTCTATTACCTCAATTACCGTAGCTGCATCGTATCCGGTAAAACGTTTATCTTGGTAGGTGAGTGCGCCTTGAATGAGTTGCAGACGGTTCGATTGGTTAGGAGGTAAGTGCAGGCGGTCTAATCGATCTTTGGTTACTAAGAGCGATCGGTAGGAGACATCGACACCTGTAATCTGCTCAAAAAAGCTATCTTGGATCAGAATTTTCAACAAATTACCCTGACCGCAACCTAAATCAATAATCCGCCTTGCGCCACTTTCCTTCAAGGCAGTAATTACGGCATTCAACCGCTGCTGATTTAGGCTAATGGGCTTTTCTACCGTCGCTTCTTCCTGTGCATGGCTTTCTTCAACACTGTCTGGATCGGGTTCATCGTATAAAGCGATCAGTGCTAATGCAGCGCGAGTCAGGTGGCGTTGTCGTTTCAGGTAGCGATTGGTAATTTGTTCTCGTGCTGGATGGTCAGATAACCAACCCTCTCCATGACGTAGAAGCTTGTCTACTTCTTCATCGCCTACCCAGTAGTGCTTATCGTCATCCAATACTGGGATCAGCACGTAGAGATGACTCAGTAAGTCTGCAAGGGGTAGAGTGTGTTGCAATTCTACGGTGTAATATTGACTTTGCCCCCAATCAGGAAATTCCTCATCTAAAGAGTGACCTTGGGCAGTTATGGTGTAGCCTAACGGTTCAAACAGTTGGCGCAGGAACCCTTCACCACCTCGACAGGGTAAGACACTTAGTTTTGCTAACAGGGGTATAGGGGTTTTTGTCAGTTGCGGTCGTTCCTTGCAGCGACCTGCTAATGCTGTACTCAATACCTGGGCGATCGCCACACTTAGAAATGAAGAAGCAACGTAGGGGCGATCGTTCACGTACTGTTCCAGCGTGACACTGCGTCCGCGCACTAACTTGACTGGATCAACATCTAACAGCAAAGCCGCCGTGCATTGCACTTCGCTGACTTCAGGGTAGAAGAAGTGCGCCTGTCCAAAGGAAAGGGAAAAGGATTGGCATCGGTTTGGGTGTTTATGCAGCAGATACCCTAAATCTGTTGCGGGGTGGTGTGTGGTTGTAATGGTAAGCAGCATGAACTTTCAAAAAGGTTCATTATGAGATCATAGTCATTACTACGCTTGACAGCAAGTGATTACGGAAAAAATTCTCTAAGTTGATCGCAAATTATGATACATTTAAAGATGTTGCTGATTCCATCTATGAAAATGATTTTACGTGCGGACCAACATCCTTGTAGAGACGTAGCAGTGCTACGTCTCTACATCAGGATTCCTACCTCAATTCAGCAACGCCGATTTAAAGAATATTTCTAGGTTCTATGAGGCAGCGATTATCCTGAATCTCCTCATCTTTCAAAGATAGCTATATTAAGGCTTTACCACCATAATTGCACGATTTTACACGCTTGGCTCCAGGCGACTACCAAAATGGCAGAACTGACAGCAGGGTTTGAAGCTTTTGCAAAGCA
>CAZZYE010001107.1:0-2910 GCA_964658145.1 uncultured Stigonema sp. | reverse complement strand
GGAGGTGTAGATGTGTGTGGGGTGTATAGGGACAAATGAGATGTATGCAGTGGAAGGGTATAGGACATCATGTCTGCTATGCGGTGGACTGGTATAGGGCATAGTAGATAATATGCGGTGGAATGGCATAGGGTATCACATCCGCTATGCGGTGGACTGGTATAGGGCATTATATTGAATATATGGTAGGTTTATATAGGGGGTGTAATCAACTATGTAGTGGAATTATATAGGGTATCATCTTTACTATATAATAGATTTTTATAGGGGGTTTTAGTTCTGTACAAACTTTACAATACCACTTGCATGCCCTAGACCTCTGATGATTTTCGTGTGCGATCGCATCCACCTTGACTACCTCACCCTCACTGCTCACCCTGCCCCACCCTGCCTACCCCACTGCTCCACCTGTGCCACCACCGCACCATCGGGTAGCGGACGGGGTATTATTACCCTTTAGCACTTGGCGGCGCTTGTGCGGCTCTTGGAGGGGTGCTTCAGCGCAAATCCTGATTACCTTTCCCCATCTTGGGGGAACCTGACAACCACGGGCTTTCGCTCCCAATCGACAATTCCCAGGAACGGTCGGAGGAAGTTAGCGCGAATGGGAAGAACGGAAGGCTCGACGCCAACAGCAAGTTAAAAAGGAGCAACAGCTCAGGCAAGAGCACAACTTGCCCTTGAAAACGACGCCTTGCTGCTCCTTTGAGTTGGCTTGCTGTTTCCTTGAACAATGTTTTGACTGAATCGCTTAATTCTATCACCATTCCAAACACCCAAAATTTCAACCTAAATTGAATTTACTACAAAAAGGGGGAGGGAGAAGCAGCCATCGGCTGCTTCTCCCTCCCATAATGATTATCATTATTATATTTTGTGATTTTATTCCTTGGAAGTCCCTTATATTGGGCGGCAACGTGGTAAACGCTCATTACATATGTGTTGACTGTAAACGTCAGTTTATCGAATCTTATGACCAGAAAGGATACGCAGAGGATATTAAAATTGAGTGCCTAGAAATGTATGTTAATGGTTCTTTATGAGTACTCAAAAGAAAAAAATCCCCAAAGGTGAGTACCAAGGGGAGAAAAAAGCTCTTCAATATAGGCATTAAGTGCGATTTTTTAGTTCGTCGAACTTACGTTATCTCCGGAAACAGGAATAACATTTGGAAATACATAGCCACCATTTTGAGCTGCCTCGGTTGGTAAGTAGTCTCGCCCAGTTAGGCGGAAAGGACTCCCAGCTGGAATGGGCAACCAGTTAGCAGTCCCTGAAGCCGGTTTGGTAGCCGAAAGAGTAATAGTTAGCGAGCCATCAGCATTAAATACCAAATTATTAGGTGTATTGGTACCAACGGAGTAAATATTGTCGGGATTAGGAATTAAGAAACCCCTCGCATCATAAGCAGTTAAAGACCAGAAGCCATTGGTATCGGGGAGTGAAGGTGGCAGACCTCCTGCAGGAAAGGTAATAGTGTATGTCTTTGACCCATCAAGGGGTGTTCCGTCAGGTGTTGATGGAGTAAAATAAATTGATTCTTGGGGTTGGTTAGCAGCAATACCAACCCTAGCGGTCTGTGTTCGATAAAGGTAGTTCGTTCCAAAACTACCAAGGGTGCCGCTACTAGCACTCGTGTCTCGTAGGGCAGCTTGGATTGCCGCCACCGCCTGTGCCTCTGTGATTGTAGGACCTGATGAGGAGGGACCGCCATTAGTACCATTACCGATGCCGATCAAAGCGAAATTGGCGATGAGGTTTTTGAGTTTGGCTCGGGATAGCCCCCCACCTCCCACTGATAGAGGATTATCTGACAAATCTGCGTTTAATTGTTGGAATGCGAGTAGGGCAGTAGCGGGATCGTCCGTCGGCGTTGTGGCTATATCTGCAAGCTCTCTAGGGGTGAGAGGATTTTGCCCCAGAGCAAATACACCAGCAAATTCAGATTCGACCGTCGGCTGAGTGTAGCCACTGCCACCTGGCGGAGTAATGGTATACCCGGACTGTAGATTCAGAGCATAAGCTAAACTATCTTGATTCGCTTGATTAGTGACATAAGTTCGAGAGAGTAGCCAGATCGAATTAGTATCGGACTTAATCTGTGTATACCCCTTCGGAACAGTCCCGCGCCAGCCTGGTGGAGTAATATAGTACCGAACAGGCGCTGTTACATTGAGGTTCCCTGGGGTAGTCAAGCTTGGTCCAACATCACCAATGTAGCCCAAAGTATCTACATAGGCATTGAGTACGTCTATGGAATAAAAGTTATTATTAGGATTTTCCGGAACTGTTATGGTAACAGGGCCTTGACTCAAATTCAAGTAGGCGTTTCCGTAGAGCGTGTCAACATTAGGACCGAAGAAAGGATCGTCAGGTGTAGAAAGCCGCGAATTTAGGTTAAATTGGCTGTTAACAATTGCTAGTGGGGAACCTTCTGGATTCACCGGATTTTGCTGCGCCAGATCTTGATACTCTTTGCCTTTTTCAGCTACCAAAGGGTAGCCGTAGATAAAAGCTGCTTCTGCAATCTGTTGCTTCTGTTCCTCTGTCGGGTTAGTAATGACGCGAGATTCAAGTTCATTGAACAGACGACTATTGTCAGCCAGTACACGATTAACCCCAATGTTGGTTAATGCTATTGTTGCTAATGAAATGACCGAGAACTTTACTGATAGTGATTTTCGAGTTAACATTCAGTACCTAGAAATTGCTGTGTTGTAAAGTACTGTAATCCTACAGAGTTATGTGAATAACAGTCAAGCAGAGCATAACAAAATGTAACAGTCCCCAGCATTACGAAGCAATGACGGTTTGGGGGGCTAGGAACTGTAACTTAATTCCTCCGCACCTTTACCCATTGCTACTCATTTTTGGGTAGGTCTGATATGAGTTGATCAACAAATTCTCTGA
>CAZZYE010001106.1:0-2914 GCA_964658145.1 uncultured Stigonema sp. | reverse complement strand
AGTTCCAGTACCGTTAGTTCCAGTGTTGCCTCGCCCTGCTGAAACCTGTGCGGCTGCCCGCTGGTTGAGTGCTAATGCAGACACTACCGGGATTGACCAGCCTGCTGCGATTACTGCTCGCCGGGTAAAAACTTTACGCCGCTTCAGTAGTTCTGTCTGAGACTGCTGTGCAGACCATTGGTCCAGCAAGGCAGTTTCTTCTGCTAGGTTCGCTCGTGCCCACTCATAGCACTCCAGTGCAAGATAGCGGGCGTAGACCACCACTAAATCAGTTGTAGCGTAGGTACGAAGGTCACCATCTTCTTTAGTCGTCTCTAAAATGCCCGGAATTGCCACTATTAACTGTTCAGATTTCTGTCCGGGATGCTGCCGTTCTGACCACAACGGGTTTGCGCTCCTTTGTTGTGCCAGTCGCTTGAGTAGTTTCTGAGTGGCTTCCAACCGTATCCAGGCAAGCGGACGCTCACTTGCAGGGCTGCACTGAGCATGCCATAAGTCAGTGAGGCAGACTAGCCCAGTCGCGGGATGGTACTCAATGGGCAAGCCCTGATAAGACAAAGAGAATGACGAGCCAAATTGGGACATTACGAAGACACTCCTGCACAAATACTAAGTCGATCAGACTGATTTTCACCCCAATGGAAAACCGCGAAGCTGCTACTAAGGGCAAACTAACCCATAACTTCCTTACATAATAGAATGCATCTTTACAAATGCATCTAATGACAAATTGGGAGATTACAACCTCATTTTGACAGCTTTATAGTTGTCATATCTACCCTTAAAGAATGATTTTGTGTTAAATTTGCGGTTAACAGAAAAACAATAGGAATGTAATCTTCTACACATTTGTAGTCTATGTTGAATGTTAAACCAGTGCATAGAGCAGATGTTTATGTATACAGATTTACTACGATTAATTGCGAATTACTAAGAAATAGCTATCTAGTAATTAGACGGGTCGGGAAATTCAGCCTCAAAAGGCGTTTGAGTTGCTCTCAAAATCGGCTGTTTTGTGGCTGCTAACTCCTCAAGCCGGATAGCGGCTTGAGGAGTTGCAAACCTCTAATGGTACTTTAAAGATAAACTTGAAGCACTAGCCTGAAAAAGTGGTTGAGGGCGATCGCCATTGCGAAGCAATTCACTTTACCAATCCTACACTTTTATCAGTCAATTGAAGGCACGACTCACTGGCGAAGCTGATATAATCTCAGCAATTTGTTTAGCCACCTCTTCGCTGGGCCAATAGCTGCTATGAGCATCACCCCCATGCAGCAGTGCTAACGCCGTTTGACTTATTTGCTTCGTCAGTAAGTTGGTTAATCCTGGCTCATAAGTGATGATATCTTGAATATCTAAGTATTTTTTGTCACCGTCCACCAGACTGCTCATCAGTTGGTTCAATGGGTAAGCGTTCCCCAACTGTGGCGTTCCCGCACTTGTGCAGATGCTTCTCCCGTTGGTTGTTGGGTAATCTCCTCTGGTTTCAAACGATTCACCGCCACTTGCAAATCGATTCTATCCATCAAAGGACCAGAAAGCTTTGCCCAGTATTGTTCGCGTTGACGGGGAGAACAGGTACACTGTTGAATAAGTAGGTGGGCGAGAAAATTTATAACTATGTCCGAAGCGAACGGAGCGAAGCTTCGTGAAGCAATCGCAAGGGTTTTGCGCGTTTTACATTTCGTTACATAGTTAGGTTTATTTGTGCCTACCTACTTAGTATCGCCATAGTAACCGCAAGGACAGGGATTGGTACTGGCAACCAGAGTAAACTGAGCCGGAAACATCACCGATTGTCTAGCACGGGAAATAGTGACGTATCCATCTTCTAGAGGTTGACGCAAAAATTCCAAAACATCCCGTTTAAACTCTGTGAGTTCATCGAGATATGCATCAACCAGCGTTGAAGATAACTTCAATACCACCCTGTATCCGCGCTAATTCTTGACGCTGCTGCTCAATCCAAGCTTTTTCAGCTTCACGTTGTTCTGATGTCTCTTGCTGATATCGTTCTTGTTGCTCTAGGAAGTTATTGTAAAATGCGATCGCTTTTGCAATAGCTTTAGTCGATAATTTCACTCTGTCATCAAAAATTGCTGTGATAAAATTCTCAATCTTTAAAGCAACTTTGTCTTTGAACTTAACAACTTCTTCCCAGTAGAACTCACCCCAACCTTTATCTATCAAAGCTTTTAAATCTGGATTAACAGTTGTTTTCAATCTTAAGTTATATTCACAAATATCCCCTATGAGATTACCAAAATGAATTTTAAATTTACTAACTATTAAGTCACTTTCCTTACTTAAATTAGCTTTTTTTAGCTGATTACTTTGACTTACACAGTAATGTAATGATTCCATGTAAAGCAATTTTAATTGTTCTTTAAGTATCTGGGTGAATTTTTCATATAGCTTCTCAACTTCAGAATTGATTTCATTAATAAAACCTTTTTTATCATCCCAACCTATTCCTTTTATAGGCTGACCTTTTGCGTCAATGAACCATTGATTTTTCAAGTATTCAATCTGACCATTCCAACAGTTTTTTACTTGTTCAACTGCCTTTTCTTTGCATTGACTTCCTAATTGGCTGATTCTAATGGAACGCCCACTAATCTCCCCAAGATGTTCCCATATTTCATGTTTTGCTGCTTCTGCAATCGTTGGCTTGCTAAGCCAAACATTCTCAGCATGGTACAGTTCATCGGAACAAACCAAGATTAACTTCTTGAGTCTGGTAGCAGATTGTTTCAGTTCTTGAATACACGGTTGAACTGCTTGCCTCAAACTTGTGGCAGATTGCTTAATTTCTAGGGAAGTATGCTCATCCTTCAACAGTTGCTCAACGGATTGGGTAATATTATTAAAGGTGTTGAGGTAGTAATTCATGCTTGTCCTCCAGTAATCTATG
>CAZZYE010001105.1:0-2915 GCA_964658145.1 uncultured Stigonema sp. | reverse complement strand
GTTCCTATACCCCCTTTTTAAGGGGGTCGCCGAAGGCGGGGGGATCATAGATTAACGTGAAACCCGTCTTAACCGAGCAGTATTGTCTTACACCCTTTCTTCTGATCTATATATTAGATCAGAAGAAAGGGAAGAAGTTTCCGGATTGCTCGCCAAAAAGTGAGAGGCGATCTGACGACTTACACACCATGTGCCTGAAACCCGATTTCTGGTTAGTGAACAAAGGATTTTTGGTAGAAAGCGGTGAGAAAGCTCGCTCTCCGGCGGGAAACCCGCCGGAGGCGACTGCACCAAGCCGAAGGGCGTCGCGTCTCTACATTCTTTTTCGGAGAGGTCTATTTTTCTGTATACTCTCCCGCATAGGTAATCACGCATATGGTTTTATAGGTGACATGAGTTCCATAAGCAACTCCAGTCACCTTGAAAGCCTGGTTAAAGAAGTTGTTTCTATGACCGCGTGTGGGTACTCCATCATCAATAAGTAACTGCATGACGATATCCTGAGGGGTAGTTAAACCATAGCTGATGTTTTCTCCGGCGGTTTTATGCCAGGAACCATAGCGATCGATCCGAGTAGAGGGGTCACTGCCATCGCTGCCATAGTGACCAAGAGTACCTTTTGGTCCAGTATCTTGGACATGATCTCTTGCACCTTGAGACATTCCTCGAGAAGCAGAGAGAGTTCCCGCAGGAGTTGCTGTTTCTAGAAAAGCGATCGCCTCATCGACCGCTTTGACTCCTTCCTGAGTCTGTAAAAAGAGATTATCCGAAATTCTGACTTGATTGCCTTGGAAGCGCTGTCTATAGTTTTCCAAAATAGGGATGTATGATTTGGGATTTGTACGCAACTTGTTCATTTCAGCAATTACCTGTTGTTCCAACTGTGAAAGGTAAGTTGCCTGTACCAACGCAGAATTAGGTGGAGTTTGTGCCACAGAGGGGCTGATTTTAAGTGAATTGAAATATAAAATTGCTGAAAATGGTATAGTTAATAATACGGAAAGCTTTTTGTTAAACATTTTATGATTTTAATCTGTTTTCTACGTGTTTACTTGGATGGGCAGATGCATTAAAATTGTCTATAGCAAAGAAAAAACGCTATTTTATAGAAAAAACACTAAATCCTGATACCTAATTTAGTTGTACTATTAGTCACATAAAACGTCAATAAAAAAATTATTAAATATAATGTTACCTGCTACCCGTATATTGGGCAGATGCGAATGGTAGAAAGCTAATAGTTGTCAAATCAGGTGAAATAGGAACACCCCTACAAGTAGATTCGGTATTCTCGCTCATCCACAACCTGGAAGCGATCGTTACATTAGAAGATATATATAGAGAGAAAAATAACTGTATTACCCTTATTTCATCGACTAGTCACAAAGAATTATGAGTGCAAACGTTACTATTTCGGAAAATTCCTTACTTCAGGGCTACGGCTTACCGAACTTTACAAACATGACACCAGAGCTAGTTGTGCCAGCATTTAAAGTGCTGCTAGCAGAACTAGATCGGGAACTTTCTACCTTAGAAGCGAACGTCAAGCCGACTTGGAGCAATTTAGTAGAACCCCGAGATCGGCTAACAGAACGCCTGAACTGGAGTTGGGGCGTAATAAATCATCTAATGGGTGTGAAAAATAGCCCTGAACTGCGCGAAGCTTATGAAACCGTACAGCCGGAAGTGGTGCAGTTCTTCAATAAGCTGGGTCAAAGTCAACCCATTTACAATGCTTTTAAGGCACTGCAAGCAAGTGATAGCTGGAAAACTTTAGACTCTGCCCAACAGCGCATTGTCGAAGCGGCGATCCGGGATGCGGAACTTTCTGGCGTTGGCTTACAAGGTGAGGCGCGGGAGCGTTTTAACGCCATTCAGATGGAGTTAGCAGACCTTTCTAACAAGTTCTCTAACCATATCCTAGATGCAACCAAAGCCTTTAGCTTGACGCTCACTACCACTGAAGAAATCGATGGCTTACCCCCTAGCTTACTTAGTTTAGCTGCACAAGCTGCACGGGCTGCCGGAGTTGAAAACGCTACACCAGAAAATGGTCCTTGGCGCATAACTTTGGACTTCCCTAGTTTTGGTCCTTTTATGCAGCACAGTACTCGACGTGACTTGCGCGAAAGACTTTACAAAGCTTTTATCACTCGTGCTTCGTCCGGCGAGTTGGATAATAACCCGTTAATTGAACGCATTTTAGAGTTGCGTCAAGAACTAGCCCAGTTACTAGGCTTTAAGACTTATGCTGAGTTGAGCTTAGCCAGTAAAATGGCTCAGAGTGTCCAAGCAGTAGAGTCGTTGTTGGAAGAACTGCGAGGTGCTAGTTATGATGCTGCTGTCAAGGAATTGGCAGAACTGAAAGCCTTTGCAGCGGCAAAAGGAGCAGCGGAAGCCAACGATTTGCAGCACTGGGATATCAGCTTTTGGGCAGAACGCCAACGAGAAGAAAAATTTGCTTTCACTGCAGAAGAATTGCGTCCTTACTTCCCACTGACACAAGTGTTAGATAGCTTGTTTGCTTTGGTGAATTACCTATTTGGCGTGACTGTCACTCCTGCTGATGGTCAAGCTCCAGTCTGGCATGAGGATGTCCGTTATTTCCAAATTGCTGATGAAACGGGTAACCCAATTGCCTACTTCTACTTAGATCCCTACAGTCGCCCAGCAGAAAAGCGCGGCGGTGCATGGATGGATATCTGCATCAACCGTGGCAAAATCGCTGAAAATGGTGTGAATACCATCCGCTTACCTGTGGCGTATTTGGTGTGCAACCAAACTCCCCCGGTAGATGGCAAACCTAGCCTAATGACTTTCAATGAAGTAGAGACTTTGTTCCACGAGTTTGGTCACGGCTTGCAGCATATGCTGACCAAGGTAGACTATCCGGAAGCAGCAGGTATCAATAATGT
>CAZZYE010001104.1:0-2919 GCA_964658145.1 uncultured Stigonema sp. | reverse complement strand
TTAACGCTGTAGAATAGACCAGATTGCCAATTACGACCGACCCCCATCTATATATATCCAATCATGCAGTAGCCCTTGGCAAAACTTTAAATTTAAAAGTTATTGGCACTGAACCCAATTACTTAATAGCCTTAACTTGAAGCTGCAACACTAACATCAAATTAGTTCTATCTGGCGGCAGCAATTATAAATAGTATTAAATGTCAGAGATATAGCTTAATGGTGATCTAGCTGTCAAAATAAGTGTTAACTATCAATACTTGAATAAGAACTCCTAATTAATATAGAAAAGCTTCATAGAACCACCAAGCTTTTACTTAAATTATCACAGAACAGAGACTGCGTGCTTGAGGTAATTATTTCTCTGACTCGGAGATTGTTTATATAAAAACTCAATTTGACTGGTGGTTCATTCCAAGCAACAACAGTGCAGTTGCGCTATATTTTAGCATACAGACGCTAATTTTAGAATGAAATAGCCCTGCTACTAACCACCCTTCGGGTGACGCTCCTTCGTCGCTAACGCTTCGAAGATCGCCAGTTCCCTACGGCGGGAAACAAGCTGCAAGGACTGGCTCACTAACCACTAACAATTAACCAATATGAAATTTCTTTTCCGATTATTCAATAGTCCATTTTGGGCATTACTTCGCAAGGAAATCAATCAAATTCTGCGAAACAAGCAATTGATTGTGTTGCTAATTGTGCCACCAACGTTACAGTTGCTGCTTTACGGCTTTGCGCTTAATCCTGATGTTCATAATTTGAAATTGGGTGTGATCGATTATGCCAACGTGGAGGAAAGCCGGGAACTAGTCTTGGCAATGACATCCAATCGCATTTTTACCATAGAATCTGTACCAACGAGTGAGAAGGAGTTGAGCCGCCAAGTAGAAGAAGGCAAGCTGAATGTGGGGGTGGTGATTCCGCCAGAGTTCCCGCGCCGTTTGGCACAAAATTCTGCAGAAATTCAGGTATTCATTGATGGGGTTGATGCGAATACAGCAGGCATTGCCACTGGCTATATGAATCAGATTATCCAACAATACAATAGTCGTTTAGCACCAAATCAGATAATCCCAGTCTCACCCCAGGTGGTGTTTCTCTACAATCCAGGACTAACGAGTAGCTGGTTTTTTGTGCCGGGAGTCATGGGTCTAGTGCTGACGCTGATTGGGACACTGGTTTCAGCTGTGACCGTTGTGCGGGAGAAGGATACAGGAACTCTCGAACAATTGCTCATGACTCCAGCGGCAAACTGGGAGATTTTACTAGCAAAAATTGTGCCACTAGCGTTCCTGCTGATGGGGGATGTTATGCTGGCGCTGACTTTAGGACGGTTGGTGTTTGGGCTGCCGTTTCGTGGCACTTTCCTGCTATTTTTCGCATTGTCTAGCATGTATGTGTTTGTTGGGATTAGTTTGGGCATTATGTTGGCAACGATTTCAGGATCGCAACAGCAGGTTGTACTCACGTCCTTTTTCATCAATTTGCCGATGGTGCAAACTTCCGGGGCGATCGCTCCCATCGAAGCCATGCCTCCATTTTTTCAAGTCCTGTCTCTACTTAATCCCCTACGTCACTACATCACCATTGTCCGGGGCATTTTACTGAAAGGGGTTGGCTTAGATGTACTATGGATGCATGTTCTAGCATTAATTGGCTTTGCTGTTGTGTTATTAACTATCAGTATTAATAAGTTCCGCAGTCAATTGAGTTAAGTACTGGCAACGGATGTTGTCGCGGATATAGCGGATGCTTTAACTGTTATTCCTACCGTTAACTTATCCGTTACATCTGTTACAACATCCGTTGCCACATCCGTTGCCTCATGCGTTGCCACTCTCCACACTAACACCTGCCAGCAAATCATCTTTTTCGCTAGCATTAAGTTCGTCAAGAATTGACCAAATTTGCTGTAACATTGGCTCTAAGCCAGCGCCTGTAACCGCCGAGATCACGAAAACTGGAGCGTGGGATTGGTGATTTAGCTGCATAGCTAGCGCCTCCAAATCCTTGGTTTCCCGATCTACAGCATCAATTTTGTTCAGCGCCAAAACTTGTGGACGCTCTGGCAAACCTCGTCCGTAGGCTTGTAATTCTTGTTGAATTGTGTTATAATCCTTTAAGATTTCCTCATTTGTGGCATCAATCAGGTGCAGTAGTACCCGTGTACGCTCAATGTGACGTAAAAAATCATGTCCTAATCCCGTGCCTTGATGCGCTCCTTCAATCAATCCGGGAATATCAGCGAAAACTGTACCATCACCAGTGGGTTTGCGTACCACACCTAAATTCGGTATTAGGGTGGTAAAGGGGTAGTCGGCAATTTTTGGGCGTGCGGCTGATAAAGCGGAAATCAAAGTAGACTTTCCCGCATTTGGTAGTCCAATAATACCCACTTGTGCCAAGAGTTTTAACTCTAGGCGCAGTTGCTTGATTTCCCCTGGTAATCCTGGGAGGGCGTATTCAGGGGCGCGGTTGCTGTTGCTCAAGAAATGCTGGTTTCCCAGTCCGCCTTTACCGCCACGAGCAATCACCAAAGTTTGCTTAGGTTCAATTAAATCTCCTAGTAACTCTCCTGTTTGGGCATCATAAACAGTAGTACCGCAGGGAAGTTCGATAATCGAATCCTTTCCATTTGCTCCAGTGCAATTATTGGGTCCACCGCGAGCACCATTTTCGCCCTGAAAACGATGATTGTACCTAAAGTCGAGCAAGGTTTGCAAATTTTCCTCGGCTACGAAAATTACCGAACCGCCTTTCCCCCCATTCCCGCCAGAGGGACCACCAGCTGGTACGTACTTCTCCCGTCGGAAGGCGACAATACCATCGCCACCCTTACCAGCTTCAACTTCAATTTCTGCTTGGTCGATAAATTGCATAATTAGTTAGTTGTTGGTTGTTAGTTGTTAGTTG
>CAZZYE010001103.1:0-2920 GCA_964658145.1 uncultured Stigonema sp. | reverse complement strand
GAGAAAGCCACCTTTGGAGACGCTTCCGGGCTCTCATTTCGACCTTTTTACGGTCATCTCGACCCTTTGCGTGGTCACATCTCAAGACGATTCCTTCGGACGCGACAACGACAAGTCAACGAGCCCGCGAATCAGTCAAATCGACCGATAACCTGCGGTCATCATTATCAGACCCCTTTGCGCGGTCACGTCAATACGACCTACACACGACGTACGGTCAACAGCCTTCGAGTCTTTGGATCAGGGGTGGTGAATGTAGTTCGACCCAAATTCACGAATGCAGAGAAAGGAGGGATAGGGAAGCCAGGAATGACCTATTAAACTCTACAGTTGCACAGAGCCAAACTCGGCCGGGGATGTCTTTGACAAGTCTGGCAATCCCACATCCACTCCGCCTCAAATTAAGGCACCTATTCGGCCATATGCTCGACTTCGAGCCCAGAGGATGATGGGTTCCGGGAAAATTTACGCAGCAAAGATCTTTGACCGTAAGTATCCTGCTCGCTATTGATTTTGAATGCGCTTCTAATAATGGCAGCTACCGAGGTCAGGATTGGGGATGCCAGGAGGGGGGCCAGAGCCTACATAAACTCTATAAGTTGCTAGTTGCTAGAGACGACCGTCTGCACGATGAGCTACGTACTCAAATCGATCGACCTACTGCCAGTACCTCTGTTGCGCAGTTTATCTAGCGATTGAACGACAAATACACCAATTGGCAAGAGCTTTACCCTCCCGGTCGACAACTTACCCGACTCGCATACCAAGGCAATTACCAGATTCGGTACTACAATCACAACGCATCGAGATCTTGAACTGAGAGCTCCAGATTGAGACACAAAGACCAGAGTGAAGAGCAAAAATAAGCCCAAATTCAAAAAGCAAAAAATTGGCAACCTTTCGTCAATTGATGTGCCTGTGGACACTGAAATGAATAGAACCGACAACATAACTGCAATCGACTTTATACTTTGTTCTCTGAGCTTGAATTGAACGACAGAGAATCAAAGATTAGAGTTAGAGTTAGCCGCGTAAGTCTCTTAACCCTCCCTAAATTCCTCCTTCTACTCCCACAAGAATCTAAGAGCTCAATGAAATTCAGAGCAAAGCGCTACGAGCGATTGATGCGCGCCCACGGCATCTACACCAATGCAGCCAGCGTCAAGCCCACGGCCTCCCAAACAACCAAGACCGAGCGCCCCGGTCCAGACACCCATCCCAAATCCAATAAGAAGCGCAAAGTCGAGGATTTCATTAAAGAAAGTAGCCCCACCGACGACAACGAAGACTCAACAACAACGTGCTCGTCAAGCCCGACGTTAAGAAAGAAGAGGCAAATCGGGTCGAAAAAGTGGGAAGCATGAGGCCGAAGCGCTCAATCGTCTTGATAGCCGGATAGAGGTTTCTCAGAACGACAAAATTGCTGCCTGGAACAACAAGAACAGCAACGGCCAGTGGTCCGCGCTTCGCAAAAGTCTGGATCTTAGGTCTTCTTTCAGGAACACGACCCACGACCCAAAGGACTGGACAAATGCCCCCCAAAGAACTGTATATGTGGCCACGGAGCAGAAGCCACGGAGCCTGTAGGTATTACAGTAGCTACTATAGATATCATGGCTACTGCTGTAGCATTACCACAGGAGTAGTAGTTGAAAGCATTGGTGACTTGGCAAATACCATTTCTTTAACGTTGATCCAGCAAGATTTTAAAGAGCTTGGACATTGCGTTTTCAGATAAGACAGCGAAACAGCCGCAAAAAAAGAAGCATGTTGTACTCAAGCTCAAGGCAATTCATTGATCTATTTTAAGATGCTTCCTAAAAGTTGATAACAATTACAATATGGTCAGAGCAGAAGCCCAGCCAAGGCCCCCCGCCCCGATCAGCCAATTTCATGCGGGCAACCTTCAAAACCGCTGAGCTGTCAGCAACTTGAGCACCTCAAAATCCCCGTCTCCCACGGAGCTAACTATTTTGAAAATTGAAAACGATGTAAACCCTGGCACACCGCATCATCTTGGGCTGAAAGGCATCATATATCCCTTAGTATATCGACGCAAAATTGGTTTAGTGCTACAAATGTCACACACCTTTCCACATAATATCCCTTAATCTGAGTCATCTTGATAAAACATCAAAGCCCGGACCCCAACAGTCTCCCCGGCAGTGACTTCCAGACCTACACCTGGGTCGGTAAAGGCGCTGTGAGGAACGCCACGCGCGCAGCCATCCGTCTTACTGTCGAATATCTTGAACAACGAAACTTCATTGGGCGTCAGACCTTACTTGAAGTACCATTGGTGCTCTGGGCTAAACAGCGCTGAGAAAGTCTCAGCCTCCAGGCCAGGGAAGATGAAGGGCATGGGAATCAAGTCGCTTTCGTGCAGGCTTCTCGTACCAGCGACATCGCGGATGATAACCTCGTAGGCTTCGATCGGCTGTATATATGTCTCCGGTGGGTCGGAATAGGTGGGCCTCGGCGGAGAGCCGTTCTCGTTGGGCTTGTAGTAGTTGAGAGTTGTCTTCACATTGTGGGGTTTGTACGAGCTTGCATCAAATGCCTGAGTGGGTAAAGGTTGTTGGAGCGCAGCAGCCACTCTTGTGATCTGCTTTCAGTATTCTGTGGAACTTAATCATATGCGTGAGAATATATTTGAAGGGGACTTACGTTGCAGCTGGGTAAGTGAAGTAACCCACTTGTATATTAACAAGATCAAGGGCAGTAATTTGGAATCTAGGTGCATTGCCGGCTTGAACACCAACAACAGCAATAATCACACCATCTGTTTGAGTGGTGTAAAGGCTGATCAGATGATTATCACCTCTGGAGGTGTCTGTTTCTAACTGGTTATAGCCCGGGAGGCTGGTGGGAAGCTCCTTATGGTTGGGCTTATACAGAGGGGGTTGGATTTACACAGAGG
>CAZZYE010001102.1:0-2921 GCA_964658145.1 uncultured Stigonema sp. | reverse complement strand
ATCTGGTCGATGGTTGTATGGGTAGTCAGCATTAGCACTTTGAGGGAAAGTCACAGTAGCTGCTGTACCCAAAGCCGTTGCTAAAACAGCTAGAACAATCTTGCTCATGTAATAGCCTCCTACTAAAAATAGGCTGTAGTTTTATTATTACATTAATAAATCGTTAAATAACCATAGAAAGATGGATAAACCTTGCTGCTCCGCTGTCGCTGCCCGTCAAGAAGGAAGCCCTTGACAGATTCTAGAACTCTACTTTCTTGACGCCAGGTAGCTGTCCCAACTCATCCAGTAGCAATGCTAGCTTTTTTGTCGGCAGTTTTTTAACTAAATAAATCGTAATCAACTGCTTTCCATCCTCATCGAATGCTATCTCAATTCGCCTAAGAACTAGGGGAAACCGATCCAGAGACTCCTGCAAAGACTCCATGCTCAACGAGTAGCGCTGAGCGTATATCCAAATCCGATTGCCATCCCCGCGAATTTGCAGCTTAGCCTCAAATCCCTCTAGCGGTCTCAAGGTAAAAACCACCAGCAACGTTGTAATAGTGGCAGCAAAATAGAAACCTGTTCCACAAGCAATCCCTAATCCAGCTGCTGTCCAGATACTTGCTGCTGTCGTCAAACCCTTTACCGACATGCCGTAGCGAAGAATTGCTCCTGCCCCCAAAAAGCCAATTCCTGAGACAATTTGAGCCGAGAGACGGGCAGGATCAGCACTGCCTGCATGGTTAGAAGGAAAGCCGTAAATAGAAGTCAATGTAATCAGCGTTGATCCCAGTCCGACCAGAATGTGAGTACGAAAGCCGCTGGCGCGATCGTGGGTGGAGCGTTCTAAGCCAATCATCCCTGTAAGAACTAGGGCAGATACAAGGCGTAGGCAAATTTCTATGTAGCTAATGACCATCGCACCTCCCTGTACAACCGCTGTCTGGTGGATTTTGGCGCTTTCTGGTTTGACGCTAAAAGCAATTATACTGGCGATCGCCATTCATATCTCTGTCTTCCGATGTACTAGTCGGATCTCGACTCAATCTCTCTCATGCTATCAGTGAGAAATGGTGCTCTTCGTCTTGGATGACATCTGAATCGTTCCGCAAAGCATGATGAATGTAAGTAGGTAGGCGAGAAAATTTATAACTATGTCGTTGCGAACGGAGCGAAGCGAAGTGAAGCAATCGCAAGGGTTTCGAGCGTTTTACATTTCGTTACATAGTTAGGTTTATTTGTGCCTACCTACTTACTCCAAATGTCTAGGTAGCACCCTGAGTTTGTTGAGTCTTTTAGGTGCAACCCATTCATGCAGTGAAGCTTCATCTGATGGACGGAGTCGCCCTGCTACAATCCGAGCGGCAAAGGTCACCGTGAAGCCGAGTTTCTTGCGTTTGATGTAAAAACCCATCAGCGAATCGACCTTCACAATCAGTCCTGTTTCCTCCCAGACGAACCGAATCAGTCCGTCTACGGGCGATTCCCCAGGTTCAACCTTGCCCCCTGGAAGATTGAACCTGCCATTGTCAGTCCGACGCGAGATCAGGACTAGTCCAGCGTCGTCACGGATGATGGCGAAGACACTGATTTGATGCGTCATTTTATGAATTTTACGAGTCATTTTAAGTCTCTCCTCATCTGAATCATGTACAGGTGATGTTTTATGGGTTCAGGAGCAAATTTGTTGCTTGACGTGGGGCACTGCTGGAGATTCAACATTTTCTGGAGATTCAGCCTTTTTCTTGGCATCTTTTGCTTTAGTCTTTTTCTTGGTCTGACCACGCTTTAAGATGCCTCTGATGCATTCCTTGAAGACGACTTCGAGAAACTGGATAAACATTATTACTAGCAGATCATCAACGTGAGCCGACACAAAAAACAGGAACTGAGCCATTTTGCTTCCCCTCTTTAATACTTCTTGATGTGCCACACTTATCCTTCGATGTCAGATTGACAAACATCACAAGCCAGCGCGATAGGCAATGCAAATTTTTCTATTTCAAAACATCAGAAATTATCCCAATTCATCCGTCGCCTCTCGTGACGCTGTACTGGGAAATTAAACTTAGACAAGAGCCGCATCCAGGCGGCAATTTTCTGCTATTTAGAAATGAATAATGGGTCATCGATATTTTTCTATCTTGCGCAAAGTATCGATTACCAACTATCAATTTTAAGTGCTAAAATTTAACGCTCTTTAATGCTGCTTGGCATCAAATGCGATCGCAGTTAATCAGTTCCTTGTCCAGGCGTTTTAAGCAGATAGGAACTGAAACAGACGGTATTGTTGAAATAATTGAAATGATTTGCATGTTCATCTCCTGATGATTACAGTCGCCATGCCCAGTGGCGACCAGAGATGAACCTGAGACTCTAAGCTAGAGTCAACATGGGCAGATTCATTTGGGCGATCGCCAACTGACCACAACAAGGATGAGGGTCAGGATCTTCACCAATGAGGGTAGTTTCTTGAATAGCAGTTTGGTTACTACTACCAGACGGTTCCATCGAGCTTGCTTTCCTTAGGAAGTTGTGATAAATTTGCAACTTGGCATTCTAACTCTTAGAAGCTTTCGTTACCTTTATATAAGTATAGACCTAGAACAGTTTTGAGGCAATACTTATTTTATTAATCCCTGACATCAGAATGACTTAATCTGCTCTGGGCGGCGGACACTTAGCACAATAACCACGCTGCTCCAGAAAATATTCAGACGCAAATTGCACGACTCTATTTCAAGATTTTCAACGCTCCAGAAATAACCATCTTGACGATATTTTGGCGAAATTTAGTCTGATCAAACTCGACCATTCGGGGAGCCGCATTGATCACGAACCAAGCCGATCGCCTAGACCTTAAAGTTACGAATTCCGAGAGAAATTTTTGACCCAAGCCTTTTGAAAAGTAAAGCAGGGGATGTTGTCGGATGACG
>CAZZYE010001101.1:0-2928 GCA_964658145.1 uncultured Stigonema sp. | reverse complement strand
AGAGCGCGTTTCTTTTGATTAAGATCGCGTTCATCCTGTACCTGTTGCTCTCTCAGCCTCAGCCAAAGCCAAACCAAGGAACTCAATTGCTTCCTCAGCTAGTATCCCCATCTACTCATCCAGTTCAGTCATCCTCACCACAAAGTCAAGTGCTAGAGAATAAGTTGAACGCAGCAGACGAAATTTCTGAAACTCAAACTCCTTCTATAGGGTTAGTTAAACAAACTAAAACACCAACAAGCCTAGACGTGGAAACTGTCAATACTGATAATTCAGCTTCGCAACCAGAAGCAACAAAAGAGTCAACCTCAACAGTAAATGCTGAGAGTTCAAGCCTAACGGAGACAGCAGCTAGTGAAACAGTAAAACAACAAATCACAACTGATACCCTAAAGCTTGACTCTCAACCTCTACAACAGCCTACAGATAAAACTCTTCCGAGCAAGTTAGTTGAGCCACCGAAGAATCCTCTAAACTCTAGTGGGGAGATTGTCAAACCTGATGTTTAAGTAGTTAATGTTGCAGGTGAATGAAGTGAGATCGGCTCGCATGGATTTTTCACGAATTACCTTAACCGAACGGTATTGACACAGTATCTAGTCGGATATCCCCATGAGAGGGACGTAATTTGGCGTATAGCAGAATCACCTGCTTGACGATCTCCCTATCGCTCGCGGAGGTAGCCATAGTTTTATCTCTACCTTTTCTATACGGCTTGACTATAATCCAATTAGCTGATATATCCTGTACTTTACAAGTGAAGTGCGCTTGCTATCAACTGATTACCCACGCTTAAACTCAGATCTTGCACCAGTGAAAAAACATCAGTAATAGCAGAAAAGAGTTACATAGAAAGAAGAGACGACTTAATTACCTACTGAGATAATTAATTACAATAAACTCAGGGAAATTAGCAGATGACATATACCATAGACAATATCCTCGCTCGCTAACAACAATAGGAGTAAATCAGTGAAAACGACTAGTCCCGATCATAGTAAGATTAGCCCGACTGCCAAGTTGGTGGCTTATTTCCGGCAATTTTCAGATATTCCCTTTAGCAGGGATGTTGCTACACTGATACATGCAGAAGATGTTTTAAAAAATTTCTCACAAGGAACGAACCTCACACCAGAATTTTTGAAATGGGCAGCTCTTGCTGCTGAGATACGTTATAAAAGTATTGTCAGCGCGATCAAGAAAGAGGGCATTACGCAGGTTTTGGAGTTAGCCAGTGGGCTATCATTTCGTGGGCTAGCTATGACTGAAGACCCAGAGTATATTTATGTGGAGACAGATCTGACTGAGCTAATGCAAGAAAAGCAACAAATCCTGTCAAGAATTATATCTAATCACGACCTAAGAGAGCGCAAGAATTTATTCTTTGATGCCGTAAACATTCTTTAGTTTCCTGAAATTGAATCAGCCATCCGTCACTTTAAGCCAAATCATCCAGTAGCCGTCATCCACGAAGGACTTTATCATTACCTTTCAATGTCAGAAAAGGTTACGGCAGTACGCAACATCCATTCGGTTCTTTCCCGCTTCGGTGGCGCGTGGATCACTCCTGATTTTCTAACAAACGCTGAGCATGAAGGACGTTTACAGACTCACTCAGAATTGCAGAATATCGCGCAAGGGGTCATTGGCACAACGCAGCGTGATGTGTACAAAACAGGCTTTGATAATCTTCAACAGATTGTGGACTTTTTTTCACACTTAGGTTTTAGGATCGCTATCTCTCCACAAATAGACGGAAGTTATCAGCTAACTGCAATGCAAAAATTAGACAT
The DNA here is from genome assembly GCA_964658145.1 of uncultured Stigonema sp. Taxonomy (GTDB): domain Bacteria; phylum Cyanobacteriota; class Cyanobacteriia; order Cyanobacteriales; family Nostocaceae; genus Stigonema. Next base: position 1,135 of record CAZZYE010001101.1, on the reverse strand, counting down.
ATCTGAAGCCGAGTTCAAAAACTATAAATCCCTGAACTTTAATATTTGGACATTAACAGTGGAATAGTGAGGGCATTGAGCCGAGATGTTTTTCAGAGGGAACTCTTAACATTTGGATACTCCTCCAAAATCAAGCACTTTGAATTGGATAAAACTCAAGTATTAGCAGTCTTAAGACGTTTTCTAGATGAACTTATGGAGAAAGCGCTGGTTGGAGGATACATCAGACCGTCAGACAAAGATGAGTTTTTGATGCCAATAAGTAACATGGCAATTTGTTAACGCGGTTTCTCTCAAGATTGTTCTTAACGGTAGTACTTTAAGATATGGCGATCGCCTAATACCGTTCAAGTACGGTCAGTGGAAATACGGTTTATTTAAGATAACTTAGCCACCGTAAAGTAGAGACGCGAAATTTCGCGTCTCTACAAAGTTTATCGGTCAATAAATCAGCTGCTCCGAGCAGTATTGGCAAGCGTATTGACTTCAGAGCTTATCACCAGCTTACTTCTTTGAAACTGTATTAGTCGGTGACTTTTCGGCACTTGGTTCTGTTGTAACCCAAGCATCAGGGTATGGGCTAGGTGTGCTTAAAAAAACTGGAGTTACCGTGTCTTTACTAGAAGCACGAGTGGATGGATACACGGGTGTTCTGTCTTTTTGGGAAGAAATACCAACTGATGGCGTATTACTACGATTTTCGCTATTACCAGGATCTTTTGCCCAAGTAATACCGAGTGAAAAATAAGCTATACCCGAAGCAACTATAGTAGTAGTAATTAAGTTAGCAGTAATATTTCTGAGATTTAACATAAATTTTCCTCTTTTTTATTCGGTAGGAACAAACATTCTTTAAAGATGCACCTATGACGACTACAAAAAACTGTAATATTTCTGTAAAATTACTGAATTTTGTAGTATTAATCTGTGTTTGCTCTTTTATGCACCGACTAAAGCTTAGCAAGCGGTAATGTTTTTTGCCAAGAGAATGTTAAGCTAAATTGCGTATCATTTTACACATTGGAAGGGCGGGGATACCCCGCCCCTACGTTTATATTGTGGTCTAGCCGATAATGGTGTTTTACAGCAATTTTCAGGTAATCAGACCACAGTGGTAGGGGCGAACGGCCGTTCG
>CAZZYE010001100.1:0-2939 GCA_964658145.1 uncultured Stigonema sp. | reverse complement strand
CCTCCCGCATTCCTAAACCCAGTACTATACCCAAACCAGAACGTTCCACTAAGGGGTATTTTTCCTCGTCAACTTGTAAGGAAAGAGCTAGTACAGGGTCTATTTGGACGGTGGGCAAACTCAGTCGTTGTGTAAAGAACTCATCAAGCTGTCCCAGTCCTCCTCCTGGTCCTGCCAGTACAATCTGCGCTACTTCCAGATTTTCAGATTGATTCAGGTAAAAATCGATAGAACGGCGCAGTTCATCTGTGAGTTCTCCCAAAACCCTCATCACTGCTGCCATACCAGGATTAGTCTCGGTGACTTCGGTTTTCCCGCCTTCCATGGGAGTTGCAGGAATGGACATTCCTTGCAACAGTTCCATGTCTCGTGATGGGGGTAAATTCATTGCTCGTGACAAAGCAGTTTGCATTTGATACGTCCCAATCGGGACTGTGCGCGAAAATTGCGGCACACCGTTAACGATAATGGCAATTTCTGTGTTGTCGAATTCTATATCCACCAGCACAGTTGCTTCTTGCGGTCCAAATTGCCGCAGTTGATCGCGAATTGTCCGAATCAAAGCAAAACTGTTAATCTCTAAAACATCGATTTGCAATCCTGCTTGCTCAAACGTACTTATATATGTATCGGTGACTTCCTTGCGAGTGGCAACCAGTAGCACCTGTACTTTTTCAATGCCGTCATCATCTACAAAGTACCCAAGTTTCTGATAATCCACATTAGCTTCTTCGCGAGGGTAGGGTAAATACAAACCTGCTTCGTGGTTTAACACCATTTCCCGCAGTTCTTTGTCATCTAACTCTGCTGGTACGGGTATCAGACGCACAATAGAATCTCGTCCTGGTACAGCAGTAGCAACGCGGTTCGCTTTGATTTTACTATCACTCAGCGCCTGTTGGATTAATTGCGCCATTTGTGGAGGATCGGCAATTTGACCATCGATAATAACGCCTTCTGGAACTGGCACTGATGTTAAGGCGGCTAGTTTCAATCCTTGACGCTGCTTACGTAGCTGAACTACATTCACCCGTTGTGGTGCAAGTTCGATGCCAACCCCGCTATTAGATTTGCCAAATAAACTATTGAAGCGTGTAACCACAGTTTTGTCCACAGGACTGCTAAAGTGAAAAATTAAATGATTGGCTAATTGCTAATTGCTAATGGCTAAGAGGATGTTTTAAAAGTGGTGGCTGATGTATCAAAAACTTTATATCCTCCTAAATCCTCCTTAAAAAGGAGGACTTTGAGAAGGTTGTTCCCCCCTTGGAAAGGGGGGTTAGTTCTGATCTCGATACAACCGTAGACTTTTCAAACATCCTCTAATGGCTAATTGTGAGACCAGTCCTTGCAGCTTGTTTCCCGCCGTAGGGAACGAGCATCACCCGAAGGGCTAAGGTCAGCCTGGATAACAATGAACAATTAGCAATTAGCAATTAGCAATGAACAATTAAGCACAATGTTTCCAATTCAAAAATTTAAAAGATTAGTTGTTTGGGTGTTACTCGGCTTACTGACAAGCTGGATTGTCAGTTGTAGCACAGGTAACGTCGGCACGGGTACAAAACAGGCATCTTCAGGAGCTGCAAATATTGAGTTTTGGACAATGCAACTCCAACCTCAATTTAAGGACTACTTCCAAAGCCTGATCAAGACTTTTGAGTCTCAAAACCCAGGTATAAAGGTTAACTGGGTTGATGTACCTTGGTCAGCAATGGAGAACAAAATTTTAACAGCTGTCTCAGCAAAATCGCCACCTGATGTTGTCAACCTTAATCCGGGTTTTGCTTCTCAACTTGCAGGACGAAACGCCTGGTTGAATTTAGATGCAAAAGTCACGACTGCAGTACGTTCCTCCTATTTACCTAATATTTGGAAATCTTGCACACTCAATGACAAAAGTTTTGGGATTCCTTGGTACCTCACCACACGGCTAACTATTTATAACACTGATTTATTAAAACAGGCAGGTATCAGTAAACCACCTGCTACTTACATTGAATTAGCACAGGCAGCTCAACAGATTAAAGCTAAAACTGGCAAATATGCCTTTTTTGTGACGTTTGTCCCGGAAGATTCTGGAGATGTACTAGAGTCCTTTGTGCAAATGGGGGTGACTCTAGTGGATAATCAGGGCAAAGCCGCATTTGACTCTCCACAAGGCAAAGCGGCATTTCAATATTGGGTAGACTTGTACAAACGCGGACTTATTCCCAAAGAAGTATTGACGCAAGGTCATCGTCATGGAATCGACTTGTACCAAGCAGGAGAAACAGCGTTGCTAACGACTGTCGGTGGAGAGTTTCTGGAGACGATCGCAAAAAATGCACCGACCATCGCTCAAGTTTCTGCCACTGCACCGCAAATTATCGGTGAAAACGGTAAGAAAAACGTCGCCGTCATGAACATCGTCATTCCCCGTGACACCAAATATCCTGACGCCGCCCTCAAATTTGGTTTATTTGTGACTAATGACCAGAACCAGCTAACCTTTGCCAAAGCAGCGAATGTTATGCCATCTACACTCAAAGCACTATCTGACAGCTACTTCAAGAATTTACCAGCTAATCCTACGCCTTTGGACAAAGCGCGTATTACCAGTGCCGCTGACTTGCAACAAGCATCCGTCTTAACCCCAACACTGAAGAATTTCAACCAACTACAAAAGGCAATTTACGACAACCTACAAGCAGCAATGCTGGGCGAGAAGACGGTAGATAAAGCGGTAGAAGATGCAGTGCAACAGTGGAACAGTATTAGGAGTTAGCTAATTGTTGATAAAAAAAGGGAACAGGGAACTCTTAACAGGGAACAGGAAAAGAAAAAAAATGTGTGTTGTGGGATACAAACCCACTTCAAAAAACATGTCCGATCAAGACGCGCAAGCGCACTTAAATACGGCGTCCTTTTTTTTCAATCCCACGGATGGACGCCGTGGG
>CAZZYE010001099.1:0-2939 GCA_964658145.1 uncultured Stigonema sp. | reverse complement strand
CGACGCGGGGGTACCCGCGTCGGAACGAGCGTCATTATCAATTACGAATTGGAGCGAAGCGACTTGACGCGCAGCGTCTTCAAAGGACTTCATAATTCTGCCTCCAAAGCTGGTTTCGCGATGCCGCGCCGGACTAGACCCGCCTCAAGTTCCCTGATGAATCTAAAGTCTTCCTCTGGCAGGGGCTGAATTGGGCTTCCAGATGGGTCGAAACGAGTGTCTCGTTTCTTTTCAAGGAAAGCAAAGCAGCAGCGGAATTGACGCGGATCTGCCTCAATTGGTGAGCCAAAGTGACAGGAAATAATCCGCTGAAAATCCCAAGTTGCAACCTTGTCAGCCCAGTCGAGCACTTGTCTCGATCCCTGAGGAAGAATCAGGGTTTGCAGAATCGGTGCCACAAATGGACGCCCCTGACCGCGTAGGGCATCGAATGACTGCTTCCAGTTCTCTTTCCATCGAAACGGAAATAAACCGAAGTACGCCTTTGCTGAGCGATCTGGTGCTTTGAGAACATCGCGAAACATCTGCCCCAGTTGAGTCATCTCCAGCGCACTTGGACGGAAGTAAATCGCGAACAATGAGATGCGTTGCCATCCCTTGCGACGGTTTGCTTCATTATTATCGATGACCTGGAGCGCATTGTCTCTAGCGTGAAACAGTAAGGGGTAGGGATCTAATTGGACGATCGCAGGTGGGTCTTCTGGCACAGACACTACAGAATCAGTCACGAGTAGGGTGCGCGATCGCTTGTGAACCAGTGCAACTTCTGCGAAAGATCCCCGTCCAAGATTGATGTCCAGCACCGCATAGTCGAACTCCGAAGCGAAGGGAGCTTGGCTTGAGTCTTCTGGGAGATTCTGGGTTCGTCCTTGGGGAAAGCCCAGCCAACTGAGCGGTAGGTTTAGTGGAAAACTCCACTGGTGTGGGGCAACGAAAACCTGTGCTTGTGGAAAGTGTCTGGCGAAGGGACCAACGAAGACCTTGTGCTCCAGACCAGAACTGGTGGGCAGGATAATGTACTTAACGTCACCGTGCTTTGTCACCAACTCCTTAACCAGGCGGATACACTCGGTCGTCGGAGCAACGGGTGCATAAACTAGGAGACCGCCTGCTCTTAGCTTGACGATGGTCATCCGAATCGGCACGACGGTGTAGAGTATACCCTGAAGCTGATCGAATGTCCAGATAGTGTCCTGAACTATTTCCCTGCAAAGTGTCCGCCGCCTACCGTAGGGGTATAGTGGTACAGCAGGCCAGAACGACCATGACCAATCTCGTGGATGGGGCGAGGAATCCATCCATTGCTCCTGCGACTGTACTTTTGATTTACGTCCTTGTGCGTTCATCGTCGTTCTACCCACAAAGTGCTCCTTTCCAATTTTTAACATTGGAACCTGTTTTTAGTTGTGTTGTCAGAAGTTTTTGAAAACAAAACGTTAAGTAGCGATTGCTCGTTCGCATCCGCGTTGGATGCCCAGACGTGATTTGTATTGACAATTATCGATGCTCTGGCAAAGCTACCCGAACTCCAAGCCCAATAAATACGCTTCCAGTCAACCAATGCAGTTTGTCAGCTAACCTGGGATTTCTACGTAGCCAATTTCCAATACTACCAGCAAAGTACCCAACCAGGCTGAAAACAGTGAAGCTAAGCAACATAAAAATTCCACCTAGTAATAGCATTTGAACGGCAACATTGCCAGATCTAAAATTGACAAACTGTGGGAAAAACGCTAAGAAAAACAATGCGACTTTGGGATTGAGTACATTTGCGAGAACGCTCTGCCAAAAAATCGCCCGCGAGGCAGCATGACCCTGTTCTGTCAGCAGAAAGTTATTCTTACTTGTCAGTGCTTTTATACCCAGGTAGATTAAGTACGCAGCACCAACATATTTCACAATCTGAAAAGCCAAAGCTGAGGATCTGATGATTGCTGACAAACCTACCACAGCAAATGTTGTGTGGAAGATTACCCCACTGCTAAAGCCCAATGCTGCAAAAAGCGCTGTACGCCGTCCTTGCCCAATACCACAAGTAATCACATAAATGATATCTGGTCCTGGGGTAATGGCAAGCAAAAGTGAAGCAGTAGCGAACACGACTATGGTGGTAAGACTCAGCATAGAGATAAGTTCCTTCTATGATGGAGATAATAGTAGAAGCAAAGCACAAATGTACTCTCGATGGTAGTCCTTGTGTACCTGCGTGACTTTATTTTTTCCAAAATGGGATGCACCCCAAAAATCCGTGATGATGATTTGATAAATATACTTACAAGCTAGTCTCGTAACCGTGATTTCAAGGTAATAGATGTAGATTGTGAATTGGGTGTCTCCCAAGATTTTCTGATGACATTTAAAACTTTAACAAGTTAGGCTATTGCTTACTCACCTCTAAAGAACCACTATGTTTAAACAACTAGCGATCGCTTCTTTTGTTGTCTTATCTTCTGTGTTACCTGTCCATGCTTCAAATTGGGTACCGATCAGCAATGAGTCAAATGGAAATTCTCAATACTTGGACCAAGATTCAATACAAGGAAAAAATGACTCCTATCAATACTGGGTATTTTATCCAGATAGAAATAAAAGTCAGAAAGTTCACTACTCAGTAGCTTGTAGAGAAAAAATGGCGAAAATGCTAACAGTAGAATCATATACACCTGATGGTCATTTACTTACATCCTTCAACTATAAACCCGCAAAAGTTATGCCCATACTTGCTGGCACTAAGGAAGCGCACGTTTTGAAAGCTGTTTGTGGTAATGATTCAAGCGAAAAATAGTCAATCGCTTCGCTCAAATTAAAAATTAAAAATTAATACCCCATGTCTAAAGCTTCGGTCTTGAATCAAGGATGCTGCTTATGAATGTTTTCCATGCTTAAAAACAGGGGAACCTGTACCCAACTGAGAAATTCAAAATTATTTCTTAAATTTT
>CAZZYE010001098.1:0-2945 GCA_964658145.1 uncultured Stigonema sp. | reverse complement strand
CCTGTTAAGAGTTCCCTGTTCCCTGTGTTTCTTAGGAGTTATGTCCTCCGTTGCCTATCAACCAAGCCATTTATCTTGACCATAATTAATCCATTGTTGAACTAGAGTAATAGCTGAAATTAAAATAAACCATAGCAGAGTCTTATATTTTGTTTGACCCGGAATACAGCGATATACATATCCAACCGCCAGGAAAAAGAAAGGTAATGCAAATATAAATCTGGCTAAACTAAACAGACGGTCTTGCGTAAAAAATACGATTAGGGAGTGAATAGCAGAAAAGTAGACGCAAAACCAAAAAATATAGTTCCCAGACAAGCTGTAAGTATAATCTGACGTTATCAGCTGACTAGATTTTTGCAATTTCATAAAATTGAAAATATATAAAATAATTAGCAAAGGTGGATAGATAAATAATATATTCCATAAAATAGATTTAGGAGTGTATATATATGGTGTACGCTGAATAACTTTCAAGTAAACAAAAGTGAGTGCTAAAAATAAAATAATTAAAGGTAGATAAAGCCCTAAAAGGTCAAATAATAATGATTTGGGAAAAAATAACAATTCTAAATGTAACCCCAACCTTTTCCCCCAGAATTTTTGGTCTTGGAAAGTAGCAAAAAAATTACCTCTAGTTCGTAGACAGAAATTCCCGTATATAGAATATCCTAATAAGGATGACCCCCAGACAGTGAGAGTTACCTTAACCTCGTGTATATGGTTTTTCAAGGTAGTGAATAAATCACCCCAAGAAAATTTTTTTAGCTTTAAGAGTTCAAAAGTTAGGATTGTACCTAGGGTTGCTGTGCTGGAAAATAATATTTGGATCAATACTGGTCGAGTTAAAGCCATCAAAAACGTGACAGTGAAAATAAAAAAAAGTTTCAGATACTCGTGAATTTTTAATTGAGGCAAACAAATCCAGATAAACAGAGTACTAAGTGTAGCAAATAAACTTTCGGTGTATCCTATAACTCGGAAAATTGCCATAGGATTAACAGTGTAAGCACTCACTAACAAGAAAGCCAAATCTAAGCGTTCTAATCCTGTTTTAAATACCCAAAACACTAAAAAAGTTGAAAGAAAGAACAGAGCAGTTGCAACGATTAATAAGTAGTGTGCGGCTTGTTCTAGAGTTTGAGGATGGAACAAGGTGCGGATGATGAAAGGCCAGAGAGGGTAAAAGGCGTCACAAGTGGGATTTAGAGCCTTCTGGGCGTAAAATTTTACATCCCAGTAGTAACTACGAGATTTCTGTAGAGGAATGTCTGGAAATAATTGTGATGAGGAAAAGAACTTATGGAAAGCATCAGGATATATCAGCATGCCCACAGCAGCGCATAAGATAAATGCGCCGCAGATAATTAAAGGTAAAATAGCTGTAATAATGATTCTTTTTTTACTCATTTCTTTCTGCACTCTTGAAGGCTTGGGGAGTCAGAATATAGGAATATCCTGACTCCCGTACAGACGTTCCGGCGGAACTTCTAGTACAGACGTTCCGGCGGAACGTCTCTTCCTGACAAACAAATACACATCATCACGCTGATAACTTAACTTAAATGCTTGCTGATTTTTGAGTTGATTTACCAAACCAGCAGCAAACTCTTGACTACTTGCCAAACCGGGGTGACGAGTATCGAGCAATACATAATCAAAGGTATTGAAATCAGCTGGCGGAGAATTAGCATCCGTCGATTGAATGAATCGTCGATGGCTTAAATGTGGGGAAATTTGCGTTGTAGTGTAAACACTGCCTTGAGTTTGAACTAGGGCGATCGCTTCTCGTGTGGCGTTCCATGTATCTAGAGATGACAGATATTTCGACCAAAGAAAGCCAAACTTTGCCAGGACTAAAAATGCCACTAACGACCATAAGATAATTGCCCGTTGATTTTTGAGCCATGCCCGATTTTCTGCAAGGCTTTTAATTACCACCAAAAATAAAAATGGTATAGCTGGTAGAGAATACTGGTGGATTAAATCTTTTTGCATTGGGTAGTCAGCTAGAAGATTAATCGCCAAAGTAGGAATAGCACCGATTAAAGGCGTCATCCCTGTTCGTGAAAATCCCCAGATCACAGGTGCTAGCAGTAAAACTAAATAGAACAAGTTATCGGCTGAAAAAAGATTGGCTAAGACAAGTCTTGGGTGGAACAGCAAATTTTTGGTTATTTCTGGAAACGAGTGTCCGAGATAGCTATACCGATAAATATGACGATCCACTGACGCTGTAGCACCACCAAAATAAGGGATGATCCCTTTGGTCGCGATCGCAAACCAAGCAATCCCGGAAATTATGGCGATCGCACCAGATAAACGCCGCTTCTCAAACACCAGCAGCCAGACTCCCATGGCGGCAACTGTTAAAGATAATACCGCCTTACATCCAAACACTAGCAAGATGCTTACACAAAACCATAAAGTTTTTCTCTCTCTCGCCGCCCACACTGCCGCCAACAATGCTGGTACAGCGATTACCTCTGGGTGAAAATCAAATAGATTGATATTAAACAGCAGTGGATACAGCAAGTACGCGAACGTACAAGCTATAGCAAGACTATCTTTCAATCCCGCTTGCTTTGCTAGACGCCAAATCGGCAATGCACCATACGCCAAAGCTGCTGCTTGTAAGGCGAATAACCAATAAACACTCGGGTAAATGAGGTACAGTACAGCCAACGGGTAAAAAATCAAAGCCGCATGGTCGCCCAGAATGTGAAAACCCATGAAAGAAGAAATCGGCGTCTGTCCTTGACTGATTAAATAAACCGCTTGGTCAAAAATTCCTAAGTCCCAGGCGGTCGATTGAAAAAGAAGATGTCGTAAGCTGCTGCACGCAAATAAAATTAAGGCACTTACGCCAATCATCCAACTAACATTTTTTTTCATCCACACACCGATTTGAATTGTTAATTGTTGATTGCTAATTGCTAATTGCT
>CAZZYE010001097.1:0-2946 GCA_964658145.1 uncultured Stigonema sp. | reverse complement strand
TGGTGAATCAGCTTATTGGTGGTCGTGGGCGATCTGACCGCATCATTAGCAGTTCAAATGCTCTTTAGTGGTGGCGATCGCTCATCCAGTGGTGATAACAGTTGGTATGCACCTGAACACTATGACCCATTTGTTGGGCAGCCAGGGACACGTCATTGGTAGTTAGCAGCGGCGATCGCGCTCAAGGTCATAAATCACCTTTTCCAGATACCAATTATCCGACTTCCCTGGGTGCTGCTGTCGCTGCTGCTTGAGTAGGCGCTTGGCTGTGGCAGTGTCGCCGCGTAGTAAAGTAAGCAGGTCGCCTTGCAGGCGTCTGTTTGTTGGATCTGTCTGGTAGGAGTGAGAAACCTTGCCGCGTGGTTTGTATCTTGGCTGTGCTTGGAACCCTAACGGTTCCCGTGGCTTGAAAATCTCTTTCCACAGATATTGCCCATGCTGGATTTGTCGGATTAACGCGCTTAGTAGGGTGAGCAAGACACCTAGCGCTAAAAGAATATGCAACAGTTGATGTAGAAGCATAATGAACAGAGATTGAGTTAGTGAGGTAACTCAATCCAAGATGCGGGGACTTTCCGGCGTTCGACCACGGGAAGTTCCCGCATCTTTGTTGTTGTTTTGACAAAGTTTTTCTCAGTGCTTTCCTCTCTAAATCAATTCGTGTAATGAGCCGCGCAACGTCAAGACAAAGGTTATCGAAGAATGCAAACAACTTCAGCAAGCGTATTGGAGTATAGGGGGACTGAGTTGGTTGTGTGGAAGGTTACGGTGATTTGTCGATGAAGAAAAAGGAACTCAACTATGGAAAGTAGCGGTAAATATCTTTTCGATGGAGAATACGAACAAAGACAATTGTCTCTTCTTCAAATGTGAAGCCAATCCGGTAGTCTCCAACCCGAATACGATAAGCATTATTAGCATCCTTGAGTTTTTTCAAACCGCTAATCTCGTCTAGACTGGAATAGCTTGGAATCTCTTCAAAGACAAGAGATTTAACAGACTCAAACACTGGAGTACTTTTGAGCGCTTTCAGGTCTTTTAAAAAAGTAGGCATATACTCAACGTTCATAGCTGCTCAAGTTCTTCAAGAGCTTCCTTCAGTCTCAAAGGCATTTCACCTTTGACTGCTTGCATAGCTCGGTAAAGTCCCTCATCTTCAATTGCTTCTATCAAGCGCTGATAATCCCCGAATTCTAACACCACCTTGAGAACTTGACCGTTTTTATTTGTGATTAACTCTTGAACAAATGGATACTCTTCAGCTTTCATCGGTCATTCTACTTTGTAACTACTTAACTTCTACTTTAAAGAGTAATCGCCCCAATAATCGACTGCTACCCTGTTCACCGATTCTTAGCAGGCGATCAGGTGTTACGCGCGGAGCCAAAAACTTCACGCCTCTTTGTTTAAAGTCTGCTACGATGTGCTACGTTTACTTAAATTTCATGTTTCTTACTTTAGTGACCAGAGGATCATCAATTGAAGTCGGAGGCATGGGAACGGTATCAATACTGCTCGGTTAAGATAATTTACCTAACGCGAAACCCTGTAGAGACGCGATTAATCGCGTCTCTACAACCAGAATTACCATAAAAAAACCTTAACCGAGTAGTATTGGGAACGGTATGGGCCGGAAAGCCCGCCCAAGCAATGCAAATTATTGCAGTGGTTTTGACTCTGATGCCAAAACAGATATTAAAAATTGTGTGAGTGTGTGCGCATCTACTCCCAACTCAGTCCGCTTTTGTGCCGCTAAAATCCCGGCTTGGGAATGCCACCAAGCAGCAGTTGCGACAATCTCCTCTAGTGGAATATGCTTAGAAGCAGCTTCTGCTAACAAACCACCGAGTAGCCCAGTTAACACATCCCCACTACCACCACGGGCTAAAGCTGGGGTACTTTCGGGATTAATCCAAACTGCACCTTGAGGGTTAGCGATCGCCGTCCTCGCTCCCTTTAACAACACCACTGCTCCACTTTGCGTTGCCGCTTCCCGTACCGCCTTGACTCTATCTGTCTTGGCATCAGGAAGATCGGGAAACAACCGTTGGAATTCACCAGCATGGGGGGTAAGTACTGTTGGCGCGTGTCTCTTTTGTAACGTGGGGATAGTTCCCATGGAAGCTAAGATATTCAAACCATCGGCATCGAGAACCAGAGGACGATCGCTTTCTAAAACGAATTCTACAATCGTGCTGGCATCTTTTGTTAAACCTGGACCGCAGGCGATCGCATTAAATGAACTGAGATCAGTGTTTTCTGGTAATTGGAGTTGGGCGATCGCCCCCGATGGTGTTTCCGGACAACCGATAATCAATGCTTCTGGCAAATGTGATACCATTATGGGCTTTAGGGACTCTGGCACAGCAACTGAAAGCATCCCGACACCACTTGCTCGCGCTCCCAAACCAGATAAAAGTGCTCCTCCCATATAGCGGTGCGAACCGCAAATCAGCAGTAAATGTCCTTCCTTGTACTTGTGGGTAACTTGTGGACGGGGTAGGGGCAAAGTTGAGAGAGCAGTTGTTTTAGTGATGCGTTTAATACTGGGTGAATCTCTTAGTACAGCTTGCACATCAGCTAAAGGAATATCAAAATCAATTAACTCAGCTTTGCCAATGTAATCTAACGCTTGGTCTTGCAATAAACCAAGCTTCCACAAACCCAAGCAAAATGTGTGCGTAGCACGAATGGCAGTTCCTAATACCTCGCCCGTATCCGTATGTAACCCTGAAGGTAAATCTATACTGACAATCGGTTTATTCCATTCATTGAACTGATTAATTGCAGTTGCTACCGGATCGGTAAGCGCTCTTTCTAAGCCATATCCAAACAAGCCATCAACCAAAAAATCACAATCTGGCAGTTGTTCAACCGATTGATAACATGGGATACCTAAACCCTGCGCGTACTGCAAGTGCTGCGAAGTTAATTCCTTAAGCTTGG
>CAZZYE010001096.1:0-2946 GCA_964658145.1 uncultured Stigonema sp. | reverse complement strand
GAACTGGCACTGAGTCAAGGAATTGACATTCAAATTTCCAGGTGCAAGATCTGAGTTATGTCCGGTGAGGATTTTATCAGGTTGGCTGTTAAATTGACCCGTGCTATTTCGTCTCCAGAGTTTGACCGTGCGATCATCACTAGCAGTGGCGATTGTCTGACCATCGGGACTGAAAGCTACGCTTGTGACACCAGCATTATGTCCGATGAGGGTTTGATTGGGTTGAGTTTCAAATTGACTTGTGCTATTTCGTTTCCAGAGTTTGACCATACGATCATCACTAGCAGTGGCGATTGTTTGACCATCGGGACTGAAAGCTACGCTTGTGACACCAGCATTATGTCCTGTAAGAGTTTGTAGCTTTATACCCTCAAAGCTCCAGATGGTGACAGTGTTGTTACTAGCTACAGCAATTGTTTGACCATCAGGGCTGAACACCACGCTTAATAAATCACCGCTATTCTCTTCCAAGCTGTTGTACTCTTTCACTCTCTGTGTGTAACCCACCTTTTGCAGCGTTCCTCTCACTTGTGCTAATTCTGCATCTGGCTTGAAAAGTCCAAACGGTAAAAGTTTATCGAAAGCCTTTCCTGCCCGCAAAGCATTAATTGCCGCTTCTAAATCTTGGTTCGAGCGCCATTCTGCTTCTGAGGTTTGATCAAAAGCCCTAATTTGGTCTATCTGCGCGTCTCTCTGACTAATCAAAGCCCAGATAGTCAAACTACTTAACGTCAGTATGACTCCTGTCACAAACACAAATAACCTATAAATATTTTTACTTCTTTGAAGGACACTTTGCCGAACAAAATTATCTTCAATCCAATTCAGCCAGTTATCATTAGAATCAAGGACTTGATTTAACTGCTCAATCCGAGGGTCGTCATCCCAAAGGTAATCGATTGAAACTTTAGAAATATTGGTTTTTTCTTGCTTTTTGTATTGCCAATTACGTTGCCAAGTTTGTAATTTTCTTATGAGAAAAAATTCTCCTTTATTCCATATTTTCACTAAGGAATTAGGTTGTATTTCCTGATTTTTTATATTATTCCAATCCTCAGCCGCAGGTGTTAGCCGCCGTTGCAAGATTAAATTTCCTTCCTCTTTTTGTTTCCAGTTTAATAATTTATCCCATCCCTGCACTAAAGCATCATGGGCTGGTTCCACGTAGGGTTCACCTTGAGAATTAGAACCTTCAACTATTAAACGAGCTTCAGAAAAGTGTTTGATGACTGTTTGTACTCGCTCTTTTTCTTTCTGATCTGGGTACTCTAATTCCGACTTAGGAACCTGCCGCCGTGCTAATTCACTACCTTGTAATGAAATCATCCGCAGCAACACCCGACATATTGTATCTTTGTAAGCGGCGTCTTGTTTTACTAACTGGTCGTACTCCTGGTTCGCACGCTTGGTTAAGGAACCTACAACTTTTCCTAACTCTTCATAATCTTTCTTTGTTAAGGCGCGGTTATCCCTCGTGCGATCGCCCAAATACTTCAGGTACAATTCACTTAAGGTGAAAGAAAGCAAAGGTAAACCACCTGGCATTTGTACGACTTCGTTAATCAGTTCGTCCACTAAGCTGGGAGGGTCAAAATACACAACTTTTTCTGATGCTGGTTTCTCAATGCAGGAGCGGAATTCATTCTGGGTCATCGGTAGAACGACAAATCTAGTGTCATCATTCCAAAAGTCTTTGAGTACAGAGTTTTGAAATTGTGCTTCAAAGTCGAGTCGCACGGTAATAACTACATGGATTTTGTTGGGATATTTGGTAATGGCATTTAAGATGAGTTTCTGAAATTGCTCTCGTTCAGAGTCACTCTTACACAAAGTTATCAATTCTTCAAACTGGTCAACTGGCAGTAATAATTTTGTTTTGGGATGAGTTTTTCTCCAACATTCAACGATGTTTGCCAAACCTTGTTCGTCTTTTGCCAGTTCATCTGCTGTCATTGTATTTGCAGGCAACCACACCTGCGCCAAAGCTTTCAAAGGACTTTCCCCTGGTCGCATGGGGTCTAAAATCTGAAACTGATACTCGCTGTTTTGACGCAGAAGAGGTAATAACCCAGCTTTCATTAAACTGGATTTTCCTGTTCCGGAAGCACCCAACACCACTGTTAATGCTTGTTTATTGGCAACAACACGCTGATAAAGGTGTTTGATGAGATTTTCTCTCCCGAAAAATAAGCGACTATCTTTTTCGTCATAAGATTGCAATCCTCGGTAGGGATTATTTTCTACGTTAAGTGGTGGTGCATTTGCCAATTTGTCTCGGTCAAAATTAGGTAGCAAGAAGATGAATTCCCCTTTATCATGTTTTTTGAGCTGACACAGACCAGGGGTTTGTCGCTTATATTGATTTCCGGTGTCAATTTCAACCCGATCCCGGAGATATGAGTAAAGCTTAGTTGCCGTGATAATACCATCTTTATTCCAGTCTGTACCTTCATCAGCTCCCCCTAGGGCATCAAAAAGAGCTTTGGCAAAGGGAGAGTGAACTTCATTTCCGTCTTTGACTTTCCCTCGCAGTCCTAATGAATCCAAGGCTTTCTGGTCATCAGCCGCTGAAGTAATGACTTGCCAAGCTTGATCGCTGATGAAGCGATCATAGCGTTCTTTATAAACTGTAACTTTAGGCACAATGTCTCGCTTGAGGCTTGCCCAACGGAAAGCACCAGCAAAGCAGCAATCTAGAATTGCTAACATATGCCGACATGGAAGTGCGTTGAGGGCATCATGTAACTCTTGCATCGGCAAGTAGGTGTTGCTATCCCCTAATTTGGCATCTTGAGGAATGAGATAACCCACTGGTCCGTCTTGATTGTCTAAAGCTTCCAAGGCGATTCCATGCCCAGCAAAGTAAAAGAGGACGCGATCGTCGTTGTTCACTGTTATTTTTTCTTTGTCAATAAATATTTGCCCTTTTTTAAAGTCTTCAATTAA
>CAZZYE010001095.1:362-2949 GCA_964658145.1 uncultured Stigonema sp. | reverse complement strand
AGCCCCCCTTTTTAAGGGGGGTTGGGGGGATCTTCAGGGAGTAAACGCCACTAACTGAACCGTATTGACCTATAATCCAATATGTAGCGGAGTCAAAAAATGAACGCTCACAAGGTAGAAACTGTTTTAACTGAAGATGGAACTCTGACGCTACGGGGTTTACCTTTTCATGCCGGGGACGCTGTGGAAGTGATTATTCAAACTCCCCAACGCCAAGCAGCGCTGAAAACCCAACTAGATACAAATCTTTATCCTTTGCGCGGTAAAGTCATTCGCTACGATGACCCCACAGAACCAGTCGGGTTGGAAGATTGAAAATTCCTGCAATGATTGTACTCGATACTCATATCTGGGTTTGGTGGGTTGACGAAAACACACCAGAGCACTTTCGTTCATTTCGCTTGTTTCGCAATTCAGCTAAAATAATATATAGCAGATTACCATTCTACCTTTCAGCGTTTGAGAATTGACACTAAAGGAGGGAAGGTAGTAGACATTGAGAGGCTGACATAGCTGACATATATGATACTCTCTAAGTACCAAAACCTCGAACAGGTAGCACCCACTCTTGAGGATACTACCCTAGCTGGAACCAGTAGCCAAATATTGGCATCATACCTGCTGAAAAACCCTTCTCACTGCACGTTCAAGGTTATGCAAGACGACACTCAAGGCGAGTGTGTGAGCATACCAGCAGCAGCATTAAACTTGCTCGTCGAAATTTTGGCTCAAATGGCGGAGGGTAATGCTGTCAGCATAGTCCCGATCAAGAAGGAACTCACCACCCAAGAGGCGGCTGATATTCTTCAAGTCTCTCGTCCTTATTTAGTAGAGTTACTAGAGTCAGGAGAAATCCCTTATCGAAAAGTTGGTACACGTCGCCGGATTTTAACCCAAGATGTAATTAACTACAAAAACAGAATTGACGCAGCACGAATGCAAACTCTTGAAGAGCTTGCTGCCCAAGCCCAAGAACTGAACATGGGATACTAAGTCGCTATAGTGTCTTTCACTGCTGTCTATGATGCTTGCGTCTTATACCCAGCGTCACTGAGGGATTTCCTTATGTGGCTTACACTCACTAACCTATTTAAGGCGCGTTGGACCGAGGAAATTCATTCAGAGTGGATGAGAAACGTTCTCTTAAACCGTCCTGATTTGACTCTCGAACAGCTAACCAGAACCAAAAATCTGATGAATGCCAATGTCCGAGATTGTCTGGTGAAGGGTTACGAGGAGTTGATTGCTCTTATTGAACTTCCAGACCCAGGAAATCGCCATGTCCTAGCAGCGGCAATTCGTTGTGGAGCAAGTGTTATTGTTACTTTCAATCTAAGGGACTTCCCGGATCAAGCTCTTGAACCCTATGGTGTTGAGGCGATGCACCCGGATGAATTTATCCTAAGTCTGATTGACATTAACTTGGCAGCGGTCTGTACAGCCGCCCAAAAGCAACGAAGGACTCTCAAAAATCCACCAAAAACACCTGATGAGTACCTGGACACATTGTCTAACCTCGGACTGAAGCTATCATCTGCTACATTACGCTCTTTGTGTACAGACATACTCTAACAAGACTATAGAGAGAGGAATATTATCACTAAAATAGAAAGGTTGTATTCAAATCCCATCTGGAGATTATTACTATGTCTCGTCGCTGTGAACTAACTGGTAAAAAGGCAAATAACGCCTTTGCAATTTCTCACTCCCACCGTCGTACCAAGCGCCTTCAGCAAGTTAACCTGCAAAACAAGCGCGTTTGGTGGCCCCAAGGTAATCGCTGGGTGAAACTGAAGCTGTCTACCAAGGCAATCAAAACCCTAGAAGTCAAAGGGTTGGACGCTATGGCAAAAGAAGCTGGTATAAACCTTAATCATTACTAAAAACCCATTCTCTACTTGCCAGTGTAAGTACACGATTGCATAAATTCGTAGCGTTATCTTGTTGTGTAGGTAGGGCTAGAGCTTACCAACTATCAGAACTTAGGGCATAGCCCAATACGGTTCAGTTAGTAGTGTTAACGGACTGAAGATCCCCCCAACCCCCCTTAAAAAGGGGGGCTTGTTCCCCCCTTTTTAAGGGGGGCTAGGGGGGATCAACGCTTTAACTGAACCGTATTGGGGCATAGCCCCACCAACGAAATCAATTCGATACGGATTTACGCAATTCAGTACTAAGGCTGCGAAAATCCTGTGTGAGACTATGCCTCACATATTGCTTCCTAATTCCAACTGTATGCAGGAATACTTTATGATTGGCGCTGCCTTTTGTCACAAGAGGCAGCGCCTCTTTTTCTAGCTAGTTGTACAGAAGCCAAGAGCGAGACGCGCGTGTTGGCGATCGCTTCTGTTTTAGGCGTCGTAAGCGACTAATTTCGATGGATGCATCTTCTAGATGCTTGACACTTACAACTTTTTATGGCTTGGGTCAGTGGTTCGGTTACGTCTTCTGTTTCTGTCATGAACCCTCCGATAGGCATAAAAATGAAGGGGTACTTTCTGTATAAGTCCCCTGTTGTAGGGTTTTGAGCGTGAGGAGGGTTTCCCGACAGAGGCGACTGCGTTAGCGAAGCGGTAGCGATAGCGAA
>CAZZYE010001095.1:0-352 GCA_964658145.1 uncultured Stigonema sp. | reverse complement strand
TTGTAGGGTTTTGAGCGTTTTTAGTCTTTAAACGGTCGCATAGTACATAAGGTAGTATATACAATATGTCTCACAAGAATTTTATGAATAAACAGCTTTAAAGCAGTATGTACAACATGTGTAATAATAATCTTAGCCAAACGACTTTTAGGCATAATAGTCAATTATGTCTAAAAGGTATTTGAGCCAATGCAGGAAAAGACGGTAGCGATTAGGGCTTTTGTCTGTGAGACGCTACGCAACGATTTCAAGGCAGCCTGTGCCAAGGCAGGAGTAACTATGTCAGATATCCTAGCTGAATTTATTCAGGAATACGTTAATAAAGCAGAATCCCCCTCACCCAAAAAGGAGA
>CAZZYE010001094.1:0-2954 GCA_964658145.1 uncultured Stigonema sp. | reverse complement strand
CGGCGTGCTGGTGACTGTCATGCGGCGCTCGGTGCTGGACAAAGTCCGCATCCGCCCCGCGCTGCGGTGCGGCCCCTGCCTCCCCTGCCTCCCCCACTTCCCCTGGTTTGCCTGCCCCTGAAGCCTTTGAGCAGCGATTGCAGAATATGCAGATTGTGCTGCACAATCAAGATAACCGCGAACACGATTTGCTCGATTCTGATGATTATTACCAATTTCAGGGTGGTTTAACAGCAGCAGTACGTGCTGTACAAGGAAAAAATCCCGAAACATATTTTGGTGATAATTCCATTCCAGAAAAACCACGAGTCCGCCAACTGAAAGAAGAAATTGCACGGGTGTATCGTTCGCGCGTAGTTAATCCTAAGTGGATTGCTGGAGTGATGCGCCACGGTTATAAAGGTGCATTTGAAATGGCGGCGACAGTGGATTATCTATTCGCATACGATGCGACAGCAAAATGTGTGGAAGATCATATGTACGAAGGGATAGCACAGGCATATCTATTTGATTCAGTTGTCGCACAATTTATCCAAGATAATAACCCGTATGCTCTGCGTGATATTGCTGAGAGATTATTAGAAGCAAATCAACGCGGTTTATGGCAGGATATAAATATAAAAACACTGGAAAATTTGCGAAACTTAGTTCATCAAGCTGAAGCAGCGATTGAAGAAAAATCAGTGGTGTAGAAAAAATTATGGACTCTCTTGCGTATTTACACGTAGCCTCTGCCTACGAAGACTGCCCACCAAATGAATTGGTTTCCCTAAGCTGTTTGTTAAAAAATGCAGCAGCACCAGACTGGAATCGGCTTTCTAGTAAGGCTTGGAGGTATATGCTACCTCTTGCCATTACCTTATCAGTACTTAGTTTTGTAAGTAACGCCCTAGCACTTGAAAGAGGCGATCAAGGTCCTTCCGTGAGAAGTTTACAACATAAGTTGAAAACGGCAGGATTCTATCAAGCGCCCATTACCCAAGTCTATGACTCTCGTACAGAAGATGCGGTTCGCCGTTTCCAAAGTGCTGCTGGCTTAGACACTAGCGGCATTGCCGGCACAGCAACTGTGGAGAAATTAGAGAACTGGCGTTATCGCCATGCTCTTGGTTACCAAGACAGAACCCCTAATTGGGAACTAGCTGAAATTTCTGAAACTAAAAGACCCAATCCTGAAAGTTTCACAACTAACGACCACCACCATTCTGAATTCCTGAAGAAGGGAGATGAAGGTGAAGATGTCAGATCTTTACAAGAAAGATTGCGAGTGGCAGGTTTTTATTACGGTAACTCAACCGGAATATTTGGTCCGATTACCGAAGAAGCTGTGAAGCAGTTCCAAGAGGCTTACAAATTAGATGTTGATGGTGTTGTCGGACCAGTAACACTAAGAAAATTGCCGCCTGCTGGTGTTGGCTATGGAGAAGAAACTCCACACGCCCATATTGATGGAGATAAACTGCACTTAGGCGATCGCGGTGAGGCAGTTAGAGTTCTTCAGGAACAGTTGATTAAAGCAGCATATTTGCAGGGAGAGCCAAATGGGTACTTTGGTCCCTATACGGCAGATGCTGTACGGCGTTTTCAGGAAGCTAATCACTTGACAGTCAGTGGCGTTGCTGGTCCAACCACCCGCGCCAAATTGTACACCATGGTTAATGCTACTTCCGAAAAAAATCAGTTTGATGTTCTAGAAATACAAAGACGACTCAGAGAACGGGGTTTCTACAAAGGTCCTCTCAATGGTGTTCTGGGGGATCAAACCAAAAAAGCAATTAAACAAGCCCAAGAATTTTACGGCATTAGCCTGAGTGACGTTAAAAGCGGACGCTATTAGCGTGACTCTTTATTCTCTGGACAGTTCTCATGCATTTTCGTTACCTCCAATAACAGCAAGTTGGAACCCGCTCAAAAATTCCTTTGCAGTTGTTGGGAGGATCTCCCTCCATCACCCAAGTACTATAGGGGCATTAATGCCCGTTGGCACTTGGGACAAACTGCATGAATTGTCAGTTGACAGTCAAGCAGCTGATAACCTTCTTTTTGGGCAGTTTTTGCGCCAATTTTTAAGATAGAGTCGTTTTTGAACTCAATAGTCGTGTTGCACCTGACGCAAATTAGGTGATGGTGGTGATGGGGGTATGGCTGGTTGAGTTCATAATGTTTATGTCCCTCTCCCAGTTCTAGTTCCCGTAAAATCCCCATCCGTGCCATCAACTTCAAAGTTCGATAGATAGTGGAAAGGCTAATTCCTTCTCCTTTTACTTCTAGCCTATGGTAAAGATCCTCAGCACTGAGATGTTCTCCTTGTGGAAGCTCTTGAAAAATGTTTAGAATTATTTGTCGCTGGGGGGTTAGACGCCATCCGCGTTCGTTTAGTTCTGCCCTGAGTGAAGTTGCTGTGTATACAGTCATAGTAGTTTTTCTCAACAAAGCCTGTTAGTTGCGAATATAGCAAAAGTTTGGCTCAATTTGCAATAATCATACTCTGTTGAGAATAATTACTTAGGGAGGAATTGTTAGTTGTTAATGGTTAGTTGTTAGTTGTAGGACTTACGCATTGACAGAAATAGTCTTATATGGCGTGGGATTAATCAGGCGGCGGAGCGTTTTCTTTCATTTGGGTAGACCACAATATGACCGTAGGGGCGCGGTTTCCGCGCCCTTACCATGTGTCAATTCTACGAGATGAAACGACCGAATTCCATTATACACATGATGCTCAATTTGTATAGTGCGTAAGTCCTAAGTTGTTAGTTGTTAATGGTGAGACAGCCTCTAAGGCAGGAAACCAGCCTGTAGGATGGATCTGCGTTAGCGATCTTCTAGGAACGAGCGGTCACCCGAATGGCTAATTGTCTGACTACCGCTACTCGCACGCGCAGCTATGCTATGTTTACGTCACTGCGTGTGAAGGTCATGATTTGGTCAGTGGTGAGGTTTCCAGCAGCGCA
>CAZZYE010001093.1:0-2954 GCA_964658145.1 uncultured Stigonema sp. | reverse complement strand
CTACTCCCTACTCCCCAATCCCTACTCCCTACCGTTGACAGTAGTACCTCAACTTGGCCATTATTAGGGGTAAACTTGATAGCGTTTGATAGCAGATTCCAGATAATTTGTTGTAATCGACTGGGGTCACCTAAAACGCGGAATTTTGGATTGTGGATTCTGGGTTTTGCTTTTTCGCTCTCGTGTGGGCGGGGTAACCCCGCCCCTACGTCCAAATCTAAAACCGTAAATCGTAAATCGATTGATTTTGCTTGAGCAGCCAAACGCATCGTATCGATCGCGGCTTCAATTACTGAAATAAGACTGGTTGGTTGGGGATGTAGAGTCAATTTACCGCGAATGATCCGACTCACATCCAGCAAATCTTCAATGAGTTGAGTTTGTAGCTTAGCATTGCGCTCAATAGTTTCTAAAGCACGATCCTCGGTTTTTGGATCTAATTTGCGGGTACGCAGTATTTTTGACCAGCCGAGTATTGCATTCAGTGGCGATCGCAATTCATGGGAAAGCACGGCTAGAAATTCATCTTTAACCTGATTTGCCTGTTCTAGCTCTTCTTTTTGTTGACGCAATGCCTGTTCTGCTTGCTTTAATTCCGTAATATCACTTACAATTGTTAGTATCGTTTTTACACAACCGTCTAGAGTCAATGGCACGATTTGCGACTGGTAATAACGGATGCCATCAGGAGAATGAAAATCAAAGTCAAAAAAGCACGCATTTCCTGTGGCAAACACCTGACGTAGTCGTGCTTCCCAAGGAGCATAAATTTCCTTTGAAAACCCCAGATCGGCAGCAGTTTTACCAATCAGCACAGGGTGTGGTATTCCCGTTGCGCGTTCAATTGCGGGATTTACGTATAAACAGCGGAGATTTTTGTCAATTCTAGCGATGATGTCGGGCGAATTTTCGACTAAAGCGCGAAACTCCTGTTCGCGGCGATGCAGTTCTGCCTCTGCTTGTAGGCGAGCGCGTCTTTCTTGAGCTGATCGCAGTGCTCGTTGTATAGAGGGTATCAAGCGATCTAATCGTTGCTTGAGTACATAGTCAGTAGCACCGCTTTTAAGGGTTTCAATTGCTACTTCCTCGCCCATAGTTGCTGTAACAAAAATAAAAGGCACATCTGGGCATTGATGCTGCGCTATCTCCAAAGCTGCAATGCCATCAAACCCTGGTAAGGAGTAATCAGAAAGAATCAGGTCAAAACCACCTTGCTCTACCGCCGTCTGAAACTCAATGCGTGTTTTCACATGCTCTATTTCACACCGAATATCGCTTTGGGTCAATAGGGCGTGGAGTAATTCTGCATCGAGCAAACTATCTTCTAGCAAGAGAAACCTTAGACCTGACATGACTATATTCCTGCGACTCCTTGACTACTGCTGTGTATGGGCGGTATAGAACCGGGAGGCGGTTCATTAATTATTGCCCAGAATAACCCTAATCCCCTAATCACATCCACAAATTCATGAAAATCGATCGGCTTAACGACATAGCCATTTGCGCCAAGTTCATAACAGCGAGTCAGGTCTTGCTCCTCACGGGAGCTCGTTTTCCAGCAAATTACGAACAGCCAACCGCAACATTGAGGGGTCACCCTGTACCTGCGGTAAGGGTTCAATTTGCCAGGAAACCTGACTGTTTCTGGTTTCTGGCTCTAGTTCGCGTTGCACCTCCCGCACCAGTTGACTCATGTCAATCATGGTGTAGCGCATCTCAGTGCGTCCCATGCGGGAGAAAGCAAGAAGGTCATCGATCAGTTTACCCGCTTGTTTGGTACTTTCGCTGATAATATTGATGTAACGCTGACTAGTTTCATCTAGTGTTGTTGTCCCAAGGCGTTTTTGCAGCAAATCAACGAATCCAGTAATGTGCCGTAACGGTGCCCGCAAATCATGAGAAACTGAGTATGAAAAGGATTCCAGTTCTTTGTTTGCGGCTTCTAGTTGGGCGGTGCGCTGCTTTACCCGTTCTTCCAGCGTTTCGTTAAGTTGCTGAATTTGGGCTTCGGCAAGTTTGCGATCGTTAATATCTATACAAGATCCAATGTATCCGAGAAAGTCACCTGCTGGCGTGAACCTAGGCACACCAATATCTAAAATCCAACGATATTCTCCATCAAACCGTCGCAGGCGGTACTCCATTTGAAAATCTTGGCGAGTATCAAACGCATTCACATAAGTTTCCCGACAACGCTGTTCGTCATCGACATACACGCCTTCCGCCCAACCATTGCCAAGCTCCTGCTGGATCGTTCGTCCAGTAAAATTTAGCCATGACTGATTGAAGTAGGTACAAAGTTTATCCGTACCCGACATCCAAACCATCATCGGCGCTGTATCTGTTACATAGCGAAAGCGCTTCTCACTTTCAGTTAAGGCTGCTTGGGCATTTCTTAGATCGGTCATATCCAGAATAAAGGCGATCGCCTCCTGCTTTTGCTCCCCAATCAAGGCGTAGCCAATCAATATCAGCCTACGGGTAATTACGTCGCCATTGAGATCGCTGGTAATAGTTTGCATCAACCCACGAGCAACACGTTTAAATAACACTCCCAAACAAAGCACCTCAAACCCTAGTGCCGTATCTAATTCCCTGGAGGTAGTATAAACTCTCTCATGGAAAAAACCTCTCACTCCATAGGCATAGCCAATCAACATCATTACTAATTCGTAATTCGTAATTCGTAATTAAAAGGGTACAAAGAACAATAAATTTTTAATGAGCGTGGTCTACAATCAGTCCAAGGTTCTTACGAACACTGATTGTCAGATCGAATTACGAATTATCGGGTTCCAAATTATTTTGACAATGTAGAGGCAAATACTATCAAGCTGCTTGCCGCGATCGCTGCAACTTTCACGTGTGTGTTAGGCCTAGGCGATCAAACCTAATTTAATCAGGACTTACGCAACTGTCACAGGCGATCGCCACCCATAACTAGACTAATGACA
>CAZZYE010001092.1:0-2955 GCA_964658145.1 uncultured Stigonema sp. | reverse complement strand
GTCTCCCCTGGGGAGAAGCGAGCGGTCACCTAGTTGCTGAATTAAAATCTCAGCCTGCTGTCTATTCAATAACCTTATAGCCAGCAATCCTCTTTGAGGGAATTCAAAATGCAAAATTAAAAATTAATTTTTAATTGAAGCGAAGCGACTTTACGAATATCAGTAAAATTCAGACAAACGGGCAACATACCATGTCAAGGGTAAGTGAGAAGCCAAGGTTAAGAGAGCAGCCAATTGACAAATCTAAGGTTTGGTGGATCGTCGCCATGCTGCCAGTAGCAATTACTGCCGGGGTACTAACTAAAGTCAAAGTAGAGCAGCTGAAAAAACTAACCGAGCCTGTACCCACTACACCGACAGTTGTCAACAGCATTAATGCTTTAGGGCGTTTGGAACCGCGAGGGGAAGTTATAAAAATGTCTGCCCCAACAGGACTGCAAGGAACGTCACGAGTTGAGCAATTGCTGGTGAGAGAGGGGGAACGGGTAAAAAAAGGTCAAGTGATTGCTATTTTGGATAACTTTACAACGAATGAAGCAGCAGTAGAAGAAGCAAACGCAAAACTGCAAGAAGCCCGTGGCAATTTAGCAAATGTAAAAACTGGGGCACCAAGAGATATTCAAGCCCAAAAAGCAGTCATTGATCGCCTACAAGCCCAATTGCACGGGGAAAGCGTTGCTCAGGGTGCGACAATGGCTCGCATAGAGGCGCAGTTACGGGGGGAAAACCTTGCCCAACAAGCAACTGTTAATCGTCTAGAAGCCCAACTCCAAGGGCAAACGAATACTTCAAGAGCAACGGTGCAAAGAACACAAGCAGAAGCGAACAATGCCCAAGTTGATGCTGAACGCTATGAGTCTTTATACAAAGAAGGTGCCATTTCTCAACAGGAACTTGATAGGCGACGCTTGAGTGCGGAAACCACCACCCAGCAGGTTACTGAAACCCAAGCTACTCGAACCCAAACTATTGCAACTGTGCTACAGCAAATTTCCGAAGCTAGAGCTAACCGAATAAAAACTATAGAAACTTTACAACAGCAGCTTGTCGAAGCCAAAGAAACCCGGGACAAAACTATAGCAACTTTACAAAAGCAAATCGACGAAGAAAAAGCTAAATTTAGCAGAATTCGAGAAGCCCGTCCTACCGATATACAAATAGCGCAGGCACAAGTCGGTAATGCGATCGCAACTGTCAGAAAAGCAGAAGCAGAACTGAAGTTGAGCTACGTCAAAGCTCCCATTTCTGGAGAAATTTTAAAAATTCACACTAAGGCGGGAGAAAGCTTGAGCGCAGATGGAATTGCTGAGATTGGACAAACCGATCAGATGATTGCCATAGCTGAAGTTCCCGAAGACAGTATTGGTAAAGTGCGTCTCGGTCAGCAAGTTAGGATCAACAGCGACAATGGAGCTTTTAGTGGGCAATTACAGGGTACGGTCTTTGATATTGGCAGAAAAATTGGCAGAAAAGATGTGCTGAATACAGACCCAGCAGCAGATACTGATGCCAGAGTCATAGAAGTGAAAGTAGCCCTCTCTCCCCAAGATAGTGAAAAAGTTGCAGGCTTAACTTACGCCAAGGTAGTTGTCGATATTAATATCTAACTGTTGATTGTTGATTGTTGATTCTAACAATTAACAATTAACTATTAACTATTAACAACTTAATGTATGGAGACATAAAATATGCTACGCAAAATACCTCTAGCGTGGCTACAACTGAAGCGAGAAAAAACTCGTCTAGCTGTAGCGCTGGCAGGAATTGGCTTTGCTGATATTCTGATGTTTATGCAGATTGGGTTCCAGGACTCTCTGTATTTCAGTAACGTTCGGTTACATAGCAGTTTACAAGCTGACATTATTTTAATCAACCGTCAATCTATTGCTCTACTAGCAATGAAAAGCTTTTCCCAACGAAGGTTGTACAAAGCTTTAGATTTGCAGGGAGTGGAATCTGTACATCCTATATATACAGACTATACTAGTTGGAGAAATCCCATAACAGGTCGCCCTCGCAACATCCTAGTAATTGGCATTAATCCTGAATACAACCCATTTAACTTGCCTGGAGTTCAGGAAAATATAGATAAACTTAAACTGCCTGATGTAGTTTTATTTGACCGTTCTTCTCGGCAGGAGTATGGTCCAATTGCTGCTGAGTTTGAGCAAGGACAAACTGTGACAACAGAAGTGAGAAGGCGGCGAATTGAGGTAAAAGGACTATTTACATTAGGTGCATCATTTGGGGCAGATGGTAATTTAATTACAAGTGATGTTAACTTTTTGCGGATATTTAACAACCGCCAGAGAGGATTAATTGACATTGGACTGATTCGATTAAAACCGGGAGCAAATGCGACAGTTATTGCTCAAAGCTTGAAGAATTATTTGCCTAAAGATGTCTATGTGTTCACTAAGCAAGAATATATTGACTACGAAAGAAATTTTTGGGCAAATAGTACAGCGATTGGGTTTATTTTCACGTTAGGGACAATCATGGGTTTTATTGTGGGAACTGTGATTGTTTATCAAATACTTTATACCGAAGTTGCAGATCATTTGGCTGAATATGCAACCCTTAAAGCAATAGGCTATACACAAAACTACTTGTTGGTTGTCATTTTGCAAGAAGCTTTGATTTTAGCGATTTTAGGATATATGCCAGGGTTAGCTTTCTCTATGTTTTTATATCAAACAGCTAGAGCAGCTACACTTTTACCAGTTTTCATGAATTTTAATCGCGTCGTTATGGTGCTAATTTTGACAATTATCATGTGCTTTATTTCAGGTGCAATTGCTGTACGTAAATTAAAGTCAGCCGATCCAGCTGATATCTTCTAAGTAAAGAATTGTTAGTTGATTGTTGTCTGTTGTAAGTAGACCAACCAACAACTAACAACTATAGCAATCTGATTTGATTTTTGAAAAAATCTCAGTAGTCTTGTAGGGTGCG
>CAZZYE010001091.1:0-2957 GCA_964658145.1 uncultured Stigonema sp. | reverse complement strand
TTTTGACTTTTGACTTTTGATTTTTGACGAACCCTAAGGGGCGTGACTTTCACTCCTTCTCGTGCTTCTTGGAGTGTTTCGAGTTTGTCTAGTTCCGGCAATTTTAAAAGAACTCCAGCAAAAAACCAGTAATATACAGCTACTGGATCGACATCTAGAGGGTAGTAGTAGGTGTTGTAGCTAATAAACAATATAAACACCCACAACGCAGATCCGTAACTGCGGAAATTACGGTTTTTTATGGAACGATACGTCTGAAAGCAAATGATTGTTAAGGTGGTGACCAAAACTATAAATCCTAAAAGTCCAAACTGTCCAACTTCATGGAGTACTTTAGGGTAGTAGGTTTCTACCAGTTTGGTTTCACCAAGCGCGCGGGCAGAGTTGGTGGCGCGACCTAAGCCACTTCCGAATGGTCCAGGTAGATTTCTCCACACCTCGTCAAATTGTTGGGTGATAAACGAGTAGGGCGGTGAGGCGTTCCAGCGATCGACAAAACTTCCTATTCTCTCTGCAATCACATCAGGGTTGTTGATGACCGCAATTCCCAGAATTAGGACGAGTCCGATTCCTATAGGAAGAAACCGTTTGAGGTTAACAATTTGACCGGTAAGTAATAGCAAAGCTACGAAGCAGACGGGTACTAAGGCTAAGGCAATTCTCTGTCCGCAGACAACTGCATTCATAAATACCAGTGCTGTAGAACCTAAACCTATAATCCGCCACCAGAAGGAGGGGTCGCTAAAGCCAGTAGCAAAGGCAAAAAAGGTGCTGGAAATCAAGAACCAAGCCCATTGCCAAGGAGCAACAAAAGTTCCTGGCAGACGAATCGTGTTTACCTCAGGACTATAGACTAGAGATCCACCAATAAAACAACGAGCTTTGATTGATGCCTTGAATAAGGCTGCACCTTCTAAGTTTCTCGTGCCTTGACATACTCCCTTGACTAGTAACAAGTATTGAATCAATCCCAGCACACAGCAGCCAATAATTATGACAATCTGCAACCGTGACAAAAATAGAAAATCTCGCTTATTACGAATGACATAGTAAGCACAACTCATTAAGGGCAAATAACCCAGAAATACTTTTAAACCCAAAATTCCCATTAAGAAGGGTTTTTCGTTGCCTGAGTTTTGCGCGAGTCCAGAAGGTGGGCTGAACTGCTGCCCACCATTAACAAAGAGCAGTGTTATTAGACAAGATCCCAATAAAATAAACAGTGGGATTTTAATTCCTTGGGGAATAAGCAGGGGTTGCCGCTGTTGGCGGCAAGTCTGCCAAATTCCAATCAGCGCCGGAATGTAAAAAGAGTCTTTAGCCAATTGGAGTACAGGGCTACTGCCAAGGTAATAGGTGATAGTACCCCCAAAAGGCACGTAAATCATGAAGGCTAAAAGGGATTGGCGGGGGTATTTGTATGAAAGGGATATGCAGAGGATTCCCAATACACCTGGAAGTGCTGCTTTAATTCCGCCGACAAAAGCCAGAAGAATGCCAAAGAAGATAGCGCCAAAACTGGTGTAAGTAACCAAGCTGATGAATTCTTTACGTGCCTGTGCAGCTTTGCGTTTTTGGGCGGAACGTTCTTTAAGGCTTAGGGTTGGGGTTTCCAATCCCTGCTGCTTTTTTGTTTTTTTGGATTTTTTGGATTTTAACTTTGATGTCACCATGGCAGCTTTTACGCTTGGTTGTGGGGGTGTGGGGGAATTGGGAACTGAGATTTTCTGTTTCTATGCCCTTACACTCTTATACCCTCACATCTTTACACCCTGCCTCTTTTAGGGACTTGATAAGTTTGCCCGTTATTTAGTTAATCATGAATTTTTTTTAGGAATTAAGTAGGTCGGTGTCATTAAACTGAAGTATGTAAAGTTTTGTATAAGGTAAGGGTAAGAAAACCTCCCTTTACCCTTACCGAATTTAATAGTTATGTTTATTTGCACCCACCTACTTAGAGAATACCAAAAAATAAATTATCCATTCGGTAGGGTGCGCTTTTCGGGAGAGTACGGCACCAACAAGCGCCTGTTTTGGTGCGTTACGACGTTCCGTCTAACGCACCCTACACTCATTGGAGATTTTTTTAATTGGAAGTCCCTTATCTGGAAGATAGTGCTTCCGTAACTGAATTTTTATTTAATGGATGTAAACCAAATTCTTCCTGAATTGATGGGTTTAAGAATTTACGATTGAGAATGTTAAATGTTAACTTAGTTGAGCCGTAATAAAGATTTTCTCCTGTTGCAACAATATAAACAGCACCAGGGAATGGCAATGGCTTAATGGGAGTCCCTTTTTGAGTTAAAGTTTCTCTTACTTTTTCATGGTCTATATAGAACTTATAGTAACCATAACCCCGGTTATATTCGGGATTCTCTGGTAGTTGATTCAAATCATACTTAACAATATTACAGGTTCCACACATTTTATAAAAATGGCTTCTTTTGATATATATAATATCGCTGCCATTTTGATACTTGTAGCCCTTGTGGATAAACCAACCATGACAGTTTTGATTTTTATGTACAAACTCTGCTAGATGCTTGCTTACACAATCGTCAGCATCAACAGCCATCGTGTGAGATGGTGAAAATGCTTGAGCATGAATTAATCCTTTCAGGATTTTACGCCCTTTGTCTGTGTGTCCTATAGATATGGGATCAGACTCGTTTGCTAGTGGAAAATTTACTTCAATATATGTAATGTTAGGATGATGAAATTTAATACGTGGTCGTTCATTGCAAACAACAATCACTCTGTAGTTTGGTGAAGTCTGATTGCAAAGTGATTTGACACATCTTTCAAATAACTGTGTTACAAGCTGCCAAGATTTGGAAGCTTGTGGACTTTTGAGCGGTACTACGAAAACAAGCATAAACCGTAGGTTAGGAATTTACCTTTTTGAATTGCTAATTGCTAATGGCTAATTGTTGATTGTTGATTGATAATTGTTG
>CAZZYE010001090.1:1793-2958 GCA_964658145.1 uncultured Stigonema sp. | reverse complement strand
TGCCAGTCAAAAAAACGCTCTTTGTCGGGAATTTTGACTCTAGACTCTTGACTACCTTATGGAATTGGTGTCCAATTAAATTTGTTTTAGCCTAAAAGAGCGCTAATTGATGTATGAGGTAGTTAAGAACCATTGTTTAATTATTTTGATTTTCTCACTGGCAGTCGCTTTGATGACGGCAAAACCTCTCGCCATCCGTTCGATGGCTGGTCACTAGAGGAGCGAGATCCGAAGGTAATTCAATCTTTGATGCCACTAGGGGAATGGCTCTACCGCTACTACTTTCGCGTCACAACTGATGGCTGGCATCACCTACCCTCTAAGGGGGGTATGTTGATTGTGGGTTCCCATAATGGGGGAATGATCGCACCAGATACATTGATGTTTATGTATGACTGGGTTCAACGCTTTGGTCCAGAGCGATTGGTTTACGGACTGATGCATCCAAATGTTTGGATGGTTCCTTTCTACTCTAAGCTGACAGTGCAGCTTGGGGCAGTCAGGGCTCACCCCATAATGGCAAGTGCCGCTCTCAAACGAGGTGCACCTGTACTAGTTTATCCAGGCGGACCTGAAGATTTGTGGCGACCTCACAATCTACGTCATCAAATTTACTTTGCAGGTCGTAAAGGCTTTATTAAACTGGCACTGCGCGAAGGCGTACCGATTGTGCCAGCGATTTCCAATGGGGCACACGATACCCTGATCGTTCTGGCTGACTTCTACAAGCAGCTACGGCAATTGCATGAGTTGGGTATGCCGTGGTTATTTGGCTTTGATCCGATGGTATTTCCCATTTACTTGGGACTACCTTGGGGGTTGGCAATTGGTCCTTGGCCGAACATTCCTATGCCTGTACAGATCCATACCCGGATTTGTGCACCGATTATGTTTGAGCGTTATGGTCGTGATGCTGCTAGCGATCGCGACTATGTCGATGCTTGTTATGAAAAAGTTTGTAACCAGATGCAATTGGAATTAGACCGTCTAGTTCTAGGTCTGAGTGGTACTGAATCCCCGCCATCCCCACAACCACAGCCCGCCCAATTGAGTCTTAAGGAATAAATCAATTGCTAGAGGGAATTCATCCTTACCAAGTATTAACTTAAATATATATAGGAATCCTAAATCATTGATGAAAAATTTTAAGTAGTGTAGGGTGGGG
>CAZZYE010001090.1:0-1783 GCA_964658145.1 uncultured Stigonema sp. | reverse complement strand
CAAAACCTGGATCTGGTGGGCAGTGCCCACCCTACGTATATTTCAAAAATCAAATATGATTCCTATCGTCACCGTATGTAATCTTAATTAATAGGCAAAAATGACTCAAGAACCACCTAAGCTGATTAATTTAGCAGTTCATGAATCCTCAGACCCAAGTGTAATCAGCCCTACTCCCCATCACGAAGCTTCTGCCGATTTGAATGATTTGAATGATTCTACTCACGATGACAAGAACGTTGACGTTCCTAATCCAGATCTTTTTGATGCCACTAGCGATGAGAACATTGCGAATAGTCAAATTAGCATTGCGAATTTAAGCGCTGGTTGATCTGATCGGGTCCGCCATTAACGACACAGCCCAGTCAAGCGTGAACTGGGCTTATTCTCTGATATATTTTTAAATGCACTTAATCAATTAGCGCTCCACTTAAATCAGCCCCTCTTAAGTCTGCTTGTTCGATATTTGCACCTCTCAAATCTGCTTCACTCAAATTAGCACCACTCAAGCAAGCGTGACTTAAATTTGCTCCTTTGAGGTCTGCCTTCGATAAATTTGCTCTAGTCAAATTAGCTCTAAATAACTGCGATTGACTCAAATTTGTGTCACTTAAGTTAGCTTCTTTCAGATCTACATTTGTTAAGTTGGCTCTAACTAATTTAGTCCCACTCAGGTTAGCAAAACTCAATTTAGCCCAACTCAGGTTAGCTTCACTCAAACACAGGAAAGAAAGCTCTGCACACCTCAAATTAGCATTGATGAAATTCCTTTCTCCTATTGCATAACGACGTAGAAGTTCATCAACTGTTAACCTATTTAAAACTGCAAGCGAAGCATTTTGATAACACCATGAAGCTTCTATTAGACTAGTGGCAGTGTTAACTGCTACCTCATCACATTTAGCCATCACCACACCATTGCACCCATCCCACTGACCGTTCAGCATAAAAGCAACTTCTTGAGCGGCAGCAATTGAGTCAAACAGCAGAACTGATTTTTGAGGACGCCGTAACCAGCTATTCAAATTAAGAAACATAATATTTTTTATTTCCATAGTAGCCGATCAAAAAGCCGCAGAGTACTGCAACTTTGGCGCAACCAGATTGTAAAAGGATATGCGTATTAAAAACTCTTCAATAACGAAAATAGCATCTGTCAAAAGAAACATCTTAAAATTGTAATAGTATCGTCAACGAATTTTATCGTTTCGGCTGCCTCTCTTGCCTCAAACATACTCCAGCAAAGAGTTTTATGACACTTTACTCTATTATTATCTCATGAGAGTGATAGAAGAGCGTTATATCAAGTTCGCTTGAATACTGAAAAGTTTAGGTCTGACCTCTCCCCGCGTTTGACTTGCGTCAAAGTCAGTAGATCGCAACCTTTTGGAAAAGCACTCTAAAGGGTTTCAGCCCTCGCCAATCAGTGGCAAACAGCATTCGTTTAATAGCGATCGCCACAATTTGACTGTAGGGGCGCGGAAACCGCCCCCTGACGTTGGTTAGCGATCGCGAGAGGGCTATTTCATTCTAAAAGTAGGAACTATATGGTACAGAAAGAGCGCGAATATCTAAAATGCATTGAAACTATTTTAGGTATTTTAACTGATTGACAAAAAGTACTTTATTTTAACTTCTTACAGATGGCTTCTGGCAAATGGTGCGTAAGTCCTGTTCATCCAAATCTTAAAAGATGCCAATCAAATTGACCTTAGCTAAGATCCACTGTCAGGATTGGGTCAAGGGAGTAGTTCCTTCGTTAGTAGTTAGTGGGTAGTAGTTA
>CAZZYE010001089.1:0-2982 GCA_964658145.1 uncultured Stigonema sp. | reverse complement strand
GAGGTCTTAAATATGGTTGTTTCACCTGAAATCTACCTTACCCCTGACGAATACCTCCAAATGGAGGAACACAGTGACATCAAACATGAATACATCGACGGCTACATCTACGCAATAGCTGGAGCACTTGATCCCCACGTTACCATTGCTGGCAATCTGTTTGCTCTCCTCCGTAATCATCTACGCAGCTCAGGTTGTCGTGTTTATATCGCCGACATGAAAGCACGTATCGAATCTTTAAATCGATATTACTATCCCGATGTAAGGATTCAGGTCAGGGGTATAGACTCGTGTGACATCTCAGGCGGAATATCACAATTATGGAAAAAGACCTGCCTGTGAAACTAGACCGTGAAACGCTTGGACAGTTGGCTCCGGAACAACTGGTGGATATCATTGCCGAGCAGGCGATCGCTATAGATAAACTAAACAAGAAAATTTTAGAATTAGAGCAAGAAATACAAAAACTCAAGGTTAGTAGAGATTTAGACAGTAAAACATCATCTCAGCCGCCATCTGGGGATATCCTAAAAAAATCAGAAAATCAAGAAGAAGTAGGGGATGGGAACAGCGAGACTCCAAAACGGAAGCCAGGAGGACAACCAGGACATCCAGGTAAAACTAGAAAGGGGTTTGGTCGAGTAGATAGATTTGAGATTTTACGTCCCCAATTGTGTAGTTGCTGTGGTCAAACGGACTTTGTTTCCGAACCGATAAAAATCGAAACACAGCAAGTAGCACAGCTGGCAGAGCGACCGATAGAAATAGTTGAATATCATCGACAGACATGCATTTGCTCTCGGTGTGGTGAAGCACAAACAGCAGACTGGTCGCCAGATATAGTCCCAGGACAAGATATAGGAATCAGACTGCAAGCTTTTTTGGGATGGATAAATAATTATGGACATTTACCCTATGAAAAACAACAAGAACTGTTGTGGGAACGATCTTCAGATAGAAATTGGGGTGGGAACCCTAGTAACAACGAATGAACGAATAGATTGTGCAGTTGCTCAAAGCAAAGCGCGAACTTAAACAGTGGATACAACAAACGCAGCCGACATATATCCATTCGGATGAAACACCCTGGGTGGTCAAAGGCGTAAAAGAATGGTTGTGGATTTTTGCCAATACTGACTTCGCTCTTTTTCATGCCGCAGATACCCGTTCTCTAGGGAACTACAATCTATCCTTGGTTTGAGCTACGAGGGTGTACTTAGTTCTGATGATTATTGCGTCAAACATCTAGTACAGCGCAACAGAGATAACCAGACAGTTATAAACATGTTAAAACAAGCGTCTATGTATGTATTATTCAAGACTGGAAAGACGCGATATATCGCGTCTCTACATCTAGGAATTTGGTGGAGAGTTGCCTTTAGCTTCTAAATACTCGAAATCTGGATAATTAAAAATTGAGGCTTGGACGGAAACTGTTCCCGATTTTTCCAAATTGTCTTTGAGGCTACCTGTAAAAGCAGCCATGAGAAGATTATGTTTGTTTAGAATTGCGGCTAATTCTTCTAAATTTCGGTTATTCCAGTAGCCACTTTCATCATCAACTTCGCAGGTGATTCCTAATTTTTGGGCTGCATCAAGCATCTTAACAATCATCAAATGACAGTTAATGAAGTTTTCCATACCCCCATAATTAGGATTGCTGGCGTACTGGGTTTTAAAAAAACCCGTCCATGACCAATCATTGGCTGCTGTGAGTTCGGAGTGGATAGCTAAACCAAAGGCTGCGGTTTCGCAACCTTGACCTGGAAAAGTGTCGAAGCCAATGATGTAGGTTGGATTCGCCCAAGAAAAGCCATTGATAGCAATTTCTATAGTCTTCAATGCCCGAATTTTCAGGAAAATATGGGGATCGTTGACGTTCTCTTTATCAAAGTGACAAGCTTCTCCTTGAATTTCAGTCAGTTCATCGATGCGGGTAAAAGGAAGTGTCAGCGCGAAATCGCGTAATCTGACAATTTTTTCTCTTGCTTGGGCAAGACTCGCATTCTTGAGACTGAATTGATAATGAATTGTTAATCCCATGCGATCTGGTAAATTTTCGTAACTGCTTTCAAAATACCTCAACTTCTAACCTTGAACCCTCCGGAGATTTACGCACCTTTACTTGCGGCAATCGCTCTCCCAATGCCTTAACATGAGTAATCACTCCAATCAAACGGTCTTGCTGTCGCAAAGATTCCAGAATTTGGTGAACTGTTTCTAGGGTGTCTGCATCCAGAGTCCCAAACCCTTCATCTAAAAATAAACTGCCTAATTCTGCGCCCATAGACAGTTTTTCTGACAGTGACAGTGCCATAGATAAGGAAGTAGCAAAAGTTTCACCACCAGACAGAGTTTGCACTCGCCTTAACTCACCGCCGTTCCAATTATCCTCAACCCAGTAGTCCCCATCTTGAACTTTAAGCGCGTAGCGAGAATCAGTCAGTTCCTGCAATAAATCTGTGGCACGAGTGACTAATTCCGTCTCCAGATGCTCTAAGATGTAGGCTTGAAATTCATCATTCCTGAGATTGCGAGCAAGAATAGAATAAGTCTCTGCTTGTTTTTTCACAAACGATAAATCCGCCTCTAGTTTCTCAGCTTGCTTTTGCTTAGATTTAGCATCATGCATCCAAGCCAATAAGTTAGCACGTTGGTCTTGCGCTTGCTGGAATTGTTTATCGGCAGCAGTCTTAGCATCACGCAGCAATAGAATAGTTGATTCATCGGTTGTACGTGTTCCAATCAGCGATTTTACTTCCTCCACCCGTGTTTCTAGCTGAACTTTGGCATTGCTGTAATCCTGAATTTCTTTTTGCCAACTAGCTTGTTTTTTGGGTTCAGATTGAGCCGAAAGAAAGCTTTCTTCAGTGAATCCTGTGGTAACCAGTGAAACTTCCCAAGCTGTTTGCAACTGTTCTTTTTTGGTATCGGCTCAATAAGTCGGGGTAGCGGAAAAAATTAGAAGGCTGTCTCGGAGTA
>CAZZYE010001088.1:0-2984 GCA_964658145.1 uncultured Stigonema sp. | reverse complement strand
GTATAGCAGTCGCCAAAGCCGTTAGGACAAGTCGGCGGTAGACGCCTTCAAAGCGCGTACATTGTGAATTGATTATTGTCCTAAGCTCCCTGTCCGTTGCTATACAAGTAAAATGTAGTAATAACGCCACAACACAATTAAAGCCAAGGAAATATTGGCGTTGCTGAATTTAGTAATGAATTACGCGCTAGCAGACGCGCGTTTTACTGTGTTGGGGTAAGGGTGTCAAGAGCGCTTGTAAAAACAATCCCAACATTGCTTTCAACTGACCCGTTGGTACTGGGATGGCATCAATGACAGCAAGGTGTAAACTAGCCCAAGTCCCGCGCTTAAGGATTGATTCCATTGTTAATTTTTTACTCATCCATTTAGGTATTAGTGGTTTACCCGTACTGGTGCAAGATATGAGTTACCTCATATCGTTGCATCTCCATTCTTGTCCGCCAAGAAATAAATTCTGGGGCTAAGAGCTAAAGTCTGCAAAAGCCTCCTAGGTAAGGTTTCCAGTCCGTTTTAACGGACTTGAGCTATGAGCCTTGAACTGAAGTTCAAGGCGTTTTACGGGCGAGGTGCAAGATGTCATTTACCTCACTTTTCCTACCTTTGAATAAGCCATATAATTAATAAATGATTAAATGTAGTTTTTTTATACTACTATGCCCTACATATTTCAATGAAGTCATTTCAGGAAAAGCGCTTCTTACCAGAAGAAAGGAGTACCTGACTCCCTCTGCATCAAAAGCAATTCATAATAATAAGATGACAATATGACTAAGACTACTATTGTAGAGCGATTGCGCTACCGTTTTGATAACTTCATGTCTAAAGGCACTGTTGCCCTCATTGGTGGACTGGGATTGGTGTGTTTGGCGTTTATCCTTTTGATGGCAATGTTGGTCAGCTTTACGGCTATTGTGCCAGAAGAGAGCGATCGCAATCTCCTAGAGGCGATTTGGAATGTTATGAGGCACACCATAGATACAAGCGCAATCAGCAATGACAAAGGCTGGAGATTTGCCTCGCTATGCTAATTGTTACCTTTGGTGGCATCTTCGGCGTCAGTACACTAATTGGTATTGTCTCCAGTGGCATTGACGCAAAGATCGAAAATCTGCGTCGAGGACGATCCCAGGTCATTGAAACGGATCACATTGTCATTCTGGGCTGGTCACTCCCAGTGTTTACCCTCATCTCTGAACTAGCCCTAGCGAATGCTAATCGACCTGATACCTGCATTGTTATCCTCAGCGAAGAGAATAAAGCCCAGATGGAAGATCAGCTGCACTCGGTCCTGGGTAAACTTCACCGAATTCGCTTGGTATGCCGCACAGGCAGTCCCAGTAACATGGCTGACTTAGGCATGGTTAATATTCAAACTGCACGCTCAATCGTGATTCTCAACGCACCCCACGACTATGGTGATGTTCAACTGGTTAAAACCTTACTGGCAATCACTAATATTCCGCGAGCAGTTCCCCAACCTGATCACATCGTGACTCAAGTCCAAAACCCCAAGAGTCTTGATGTCATCCAGATTATTGGGCGCAACGAAGTAGAGGTTGTGCTAGCACAAGATGTGCTTTCACGTATCATCGTACAAACCGGACGACAGTCAGGTTTGTCGGTTGTCTACATGGATCTGCTGGATTTCAATGACAATGAAATTTACTTTAAAGCCGAACCTACTTTACGGGGCGGATGCAAATACCCTAGTTACCTTGTTGTATCTGCGGGATATTGCCAATCGCTGCAATCACAACTTCCAGATCGTCACTGAAATGCTGGACACGGAAAACCAAACCCTTGCTCAAGTTGCTCGACCCGACGATTTCGTGCTCAGCAAGCAAATAATCAGTCTGATGCTCGCTCAAATTGCTGAACACAAAGACCTTAATGCTGTATTTGCCGAACTCTTTGCTCCATTCGGCTCAGATGCCTATCTACTTAATTGCTAATCGCTTAATTAACGTAGAAGCGATCGCTTCTATCGGCAAACTCTCCACGGCAGCACCCAACTCCACTGCTGCTTTTGGCATGCCATAAACCACAGAGGTCGCTTGATTTTGGGCGATCGTGTGCCATCCCTTGGTGCGCAGGAGACTCAGCCCTTCTGCGCCATCCCTGCCCATACCTGTCAGTAGCACAGCACTGCCTTGGCGGTGCCAGTGCTGGGCTACGCTTTTGAAAAACACATCAACTGAAGGACGATAGGGATAATCAATAGGGTCTTTAGTGTAACTTAAACTCAAATTTGACTGCAAACATAGGTGATCGTTTGTCGCAGCAATCAATACTTTTCCGACTTCCAGACGGCTGCCTGCGGATGCCATCAAGACCTCAAGGGGTGTCTGCTGATTCAACCATTCGACTAAACCAGGTGCAAACTGAGCATCTACATGCTGGACAATCACCACTGCTGCACCAAAATTTGCGGGTAAGTGAGAGAGAATTGTTGCCAAGGCGTTTGGTCCACCAGTAGAAGCACCGATCGCCACCAGTTTTGGGAGACCGGATGTAAACGTTGGAATTTGGGCTTTGGGACTCTGGGTCGGAGTTGTGGATTTTGCAGTTGGGGTTGAAATTCCTTTCAATTTACGAATGGTAGCAATTTTAGCAAGCAACTCCTGGGCAGCTGACGGGTTGCCGCCAGATCCTAAAACTGGCATACTGACTGCATCCAGTGCGCCACATCCCATCGCTTCAAATACTTTAGAGGCATTTTTCTCGACATTGGCAGTTACTATTAAAATGGCACAGGGACAGTTTTTCATAATCTGCCGAGTTACCTCTACCCCATCCATCACTGGCATGAGCAAATCCATCAAAATCATGTCAGGAGTATCTCTAGCACATTTGGCGATCGCCTGGACACCATCACTTGCTACCCAAGCTACTTGGTAATCAGGGACAGTCATCAGTACGCGCCGCAGTGTCTCTACTGTCATTATCATGTCACTTACGATCGCCACTCTCATATTTGTTAG
>CAZZYE010001087.1:0-2993 GCA_964658145.1 uncultured Stigonema sp. | reverse complement strand
ACATTGTTTTTCGGAGATGTCTAATGTATTTTTTAGATATAGGTGCGCACTTATAAGTAGATACACGATTAATCTCCCCAATACAGTTACTCGTACTTTTGTCAAAAGTTCAATAGTTTTCCTGAGACTAATTTTTATCACTAGTGTAGATAACTATCTCATAAAACCTCATAAAACTCTTATTTAGTCTAACATTTACAATTCATTTACAGGCGTTACGAATATGTAAAGCGATTAACGATATAGGACAATACGGTTCGGTTAAGGCGTTGATCCCCCCAACCCCCCTTAAAAAGGGGGGCTTTTTCCCCCTTTTTTAAGGGGGGCTAGGGGGGATCTTTAGGGATGTATTGCTATATAAGATTCCTATTTGATTTTTAAAATACACGTAGGGTGGGCAATGCCCACCAAAACCTGGATATGGAGGGCATTGCCTACCCTACACTACTGCATAACTCAGCCCTTTTTACAAGTAGCAGTCAGCATGTTCGCTGATTTTACAGTATAGTTACGGTAGAGGTGCTGCGGTACTGAAAGCAAGACTCACTGACTTGGAAAAGTATCACCACGTTGGCTATGACTGTTTTTGCCTCCTGTATAGCATTCAAAGCCATTAGTCACCTTTAAATTGTCATTTGCAGCAATTCAACTTCTCTTTAACATCACTCAAAACCAAAGTGGCTTTTTAAGTATAAATACGAGAAAGAATACAGCTTCCATAAATTTTTCAATAAGTTGTTTTGGTTATTACAAATAATAAGTTGATTTTTGGTTAAGCTGGAAGCGCGGATCTGAGGAGTGAAGTCAGGGTTATGCACTTATTGTTATCTGGACCGTTGAAAGTAGAGAAATTGACGGTTAAGATTGCAGATTTACCAGCTTCGTTACACGGAACAAAGCTGGTGCAATTATCGGATCTGCATTACGATGGCTTGCGGCTGTCGGAAGAAATGTTAGAAAAAGCGATCGCCCTCAGTAATGAAGCTGAACCCGATTTAATAGTATTAACCGGCGACTACGTTACTGACGATCCATCACCAATTGTTCAACTGGTGCTACGACTCAAAAATCTACATAGTCGCGCCGGTATCTATGCCATACTCGGTAACCACGATTTATATTACAGCCAATCAAAAGTAAAAATTACAACTGCGCTTAATAGCATCGGCATCAACGTTCTCTGGAATGAAATCGCCTATCCCCTGGGAAAAGAATTGCCACTAGTTGGGCTAGCTGATTATTGGTCACGAGAATTTAACCCTATTGTCATGAACCAGTTAGACGCTGCAATACCCCGGATCGTATTATCCCACAACCCAGATTCCGCTTACGTATTACAACAATGGCGAGTGGATTTGCAATTATCTGGTCATACCCACGGCGGTCAAATTGTGATTCCAGGAATCGGTCCTGTAGTAGTCTATTATAGAAAGCTACTTTACAAATATAAAAAGCTCGTAGGCAAACTTCCCAAAAAATTGCGGCGATGGCTACCATTATTGTTAGCAGACAACACAAAAGTAGTGCGACACTGGGAATGGTTCCAAGGCTTTCACAAGGTGGGCAAAAATCAACTATATGTCAATCGCGGCTTAGGAACTTATCTACCAGGACGTCTGTTTTGCACTCCAGAAGTTACTGTAATTACTTTACATAGTAAGGATTGACGGACATAATATAGCAATCCTAAATGATTTGTGAAAAATTTTAAGTTGTGTAGGGTGGGTACTGCCCACCAAAACCCGGATATGGTGGGCAGTGCCCAACGCCCAACGGGAGCGCAGATCCTGCAGGCGGGAAACCCCCCTACAGGGCTGTCTCACCACTCCTCTCAACGCGGGGAACCCCGAAGTTTGCGGGCGAGGGTTTCCCTCCTTGCAACTTCTCTCCGCGCACTCTTTGTGGCTCCCCTACGTGTATTTCTGGAATTTTCACCTATGTAATAGGATTGCTATATTACACCAGTTTTAAATTGAATTGACTACATTGTAAGGGCGGGGTAACCCCGCCCCTACCCTTAACGACTCCCGAACCACTTTGGGTAGTTCTGTCCTGCATCAACCAGACATGATATATAAGTTACTGACTTGAACTGCTTGTACTATCGTTACTAGAACTGGATGAGCTACTATCTTTTTGACCCTCTGTATTTATAGGGGAAGTGCTACTAGTGGAGTTGTTTGGCGTCCCTTGAGTAGATGTGCTACTTCTGTTGCTTTGTGACTGCGTGGAGTTTGGTTGCGTTGAAGGTGTAGGATTTGCCGTAGGATGCTCACCTTTTGTGGGCGCTGAACTTGCTGATGTTTGTGGTTGGGGAACAAAAATGGGAACAGGAACATCTCTGGTTCTTTCAACAGGAACAGGAACATCCCTAGTTCTTTCAATAATGGTGGTTTGTTTTTGAGGCGCTTGAGAGGCTTGAGGAGATGGACTGGAAGACGGACGGCTAGAAGCGGTAGGAACCGCTACTGGCACAGCATTATCTTTTACCGCT
Organism: uncultured Stigonema sp.; assembly: GCA_964658145.1. Taxonomy (GTDB): domain Bacteria; phylum Cyanobacteriota; class Cyanobacteriia; order Cyanobacteriales; family Nostocaceae; genus Stigonema. The sequence continues at coordinate 499 of CAZZYE010001087.1, read as the reverse complement.
TCGTCATGATGGTTGAAAAACCAGAAAGCACCAGCTGTTAATCCCACGAGTCCGGTCAGGAGAATACCAATTACCAAACCACTAGCCGCATTTTTGTTATCACGCGCAGCTAAATTTTTTTCCTGATCAAGACGTTCGGAAGCTTGACCGTTTACGTAACCATTGCCGTAGGAGTTCTGGTTAGAATTAGCTGTTTCAGTGGTTCGAGTCACCTTAGTGTGATTATGACCGTTAGCATCGGTATAAGTATCTTGCTGAACTTCACTGTTAAAGCTTTTTTGCTCTTTTTGGTTATCCATGACTTTTTATTAAATTTCCTAGATAGATATAAACAAACTAAAGAATTCAAAGAACAAGAGGTTTTAGCAAATTTTAAAAACCGCTTGCTGTGCTACCGTTGTCTCTTACTTGCATCTAGAACGCAATACGGTTCGGTTAACCATATTCATCCTTGGAAGATCCCCCCTAACCCCCCTTAAAAAGGGGGGAACAAGCCCCC
>CAZZYE010001086.1:0-2993 GCA_964658145.1 uncultured Stigonema sp. | reverse complement strand
TTGAGTTTCCGAGATTGGCACCGCCACCATAATTAATGACCAACTGATACGTCCATAGCTGCCACAATTATTAATCCTCCTCAACCTGTTTCTGTACCCACTACTCCCAGCCCTCACAATGTTGACTACACCCGACTACGCGACTTGCTAACAGCCCAGAAATGGTTTGAAGCAGATGAAGAAACTGTATCGGTAATGCTTAAAGCAGCTAGTAGAGAAAAAGAAGGCTGGCTAAGTTATGAATCTATCGAAAAGTTTAAGAGCACAGACTTACGCACTATTGACCAACTTTGGGTAAAATACAGTAACGGACGCTTTGGCTTTAGTGTGCAAAAGCGCATCTGGGAGAGCGTTGGTAAAAACTACGAAAAGTTTGGCGATCGCGTCGGATGGACAAAGGGATCGTGGATGAATAAAGATTGGATTAGATCCGACGAGGTAACTTTTGACACTTCAGCAAAAGAAGGACATCTCCCGCGTAAAGTCTGGATCTTTCGTAGTACACCGAAGTTATCTCGTATATTAGGCTCTTCTCTCGCATCCAGACTTGTAAAGTGTAACCTATAGGCGTTTCCAAGTTTCGTAAAGATTTATTACAGCGCCCCTTTCCACGACCGAATCAGCATTCCAAAAATCCAATACCTGGCACTGGGGGCTAATAACAATTTGCCCGAATTTTTCTGCAACCTCATGCACTTCCATACACTTTAAAAGCTTCTGATTGTTCCAAGGTAAACTAAACTTGCGATCGCCCAACTGTACCCTCCACACAACTACTTCGACTCAACATATTTGTGATAAGCTTGTAACCAATCAAACGCAATCTCATAAACGTGCCTGAGCTAAGGTCATACGGCTTGGGCTTGCTGCTCAATGTATGCGTGTTCGTTCGGCTTGCGCTATGGTCTGTTCGTCAATGCTGGCGAGATGAGAATGTTGTAGCATAGATTTTAGAGATTCCTAATTGACGGGATTCCGTTCATGCGATGTCTGCGACAAGCCGCTCCGCGTCTACGCGCAAGTTGTCCAGACAGGAGCGATCGCATGAATGCTATATCCTTATTTTACCTACTATCAGTAGGTAAATCAATAGCTAGACTCATTATAGATAGTTATCCTTTGAGCTGCTTACAATAAATATTATTAATAGATAGACTACTGAAAGTAGGTTATTCTAGAAATATGAGTTTAAGTTATGCCTGTGTTCGTAAGACTTAAAGAAATTAGGAATGCTAGAGGAATCTCACAGAATGAACTGGCGCGTAAACTAGAAATGTCATTGGCTAACGTTCAGAAAATTGAGTATGGTAAAGCCAAGTCAATTCCTTTGGATACATTAGACAGGTTATGCGAGATTCTGAAATGTGAAGTTGGCGAACTACTAGTTCGTAGACCAGATGATATAGATGAGGTAACAGCAGCATAATGGAAATTGTAACAGAGACAATCAACCCTCATGTTTTGCCATCATTACCATTAGCTTCTAGGCGCGATCCCATCAGTTGCGGTTGAGAAGCCTATAGTAATGACCCAGGCTGCGGCTGTCACCATCAACCCTGTAGTCATACCTGTAGCCCCAACACACCCCAGTTCCGACGCGCCAACTGATGAAGCGCTAGCCGATGCAATGATGAAGTTTTGTAGAAAGCGCCCTCGTACCAAGAGTGCGCGAACACACAAGAGCGAGTTGTAAAGTTTTGTAAAAAGCGAGCTTCGTAGTGCGATCGCTCTCCTTGGGCTGTGCTATGACCCAGAGTGGGGACAGAAATCCGGGTTAATTCCGCAATTTGCAACTCTAAAGTGGTTAGCCTAATAGAGAATATATCACAGGGCTGTTTTAACCAAGGAAGATCGCTATGCCAAAAATTGTTCGGTTTCATACGACGGGAAGTGCTGATGTTCTTAAGCTTGAAGAACTCCCGACTCCTGAACCAAAAAAGGGCGAAGTCCGGCTGAAGGTTGAGGCGATCGGTCTCAACCGTGCCGAAGTCATGTTTCGTGAGGGGCAGTACTTGGAGTCACCAAATCTACCGTCAGGACTTGGCTACGAGGCGGCGGGAGTCGTGGAGGCTGTGGGATCTGGGATTAGCGACATCCACGTTGGTGACAAGGTAAGTACTATCCCTGCTTTCTCTATGAGAGAGTACGGCATGTATGGAGAGAGCGTATTAGTTCCAGCCCATGCTATAGCCGTTTATCCAGAAAATCTGTCGGTTCTTGAGGGGGCTGCCATCTGGATGCAGTACCTTACGGCTTATGGTGCCCTAATCGAGTTTGGTCAGATGAAAAGCCTGGACTACGTCCTGATCACTGCCGCCAGCAGTAGTGTGGGATCTGCTGCTATTCAGATCACTAAGGCTGAGGGGGCGATCGCGATCGCCACAACTCGAAGCACTGCCAAAAAACAGCTGCTTCTTGATAGCGGAGCTGACCATGTCGTCGTCACAGACGAAGAGGATTTGCCATCTAGGGTGATGGAGATTACATCAGGACATGGAGCTGACTTAATCTTTGACCCAGTAGCTGGTCCACAGCTAGAAAAATTAGCCCAGGCTGCTGCCCATGGCGCAACTATCTTTGAGTATGGTGCCCTCAGTCAAGCAGCAACGCCCTTCCCACTTGTGACTGCTTTACAGAAAGGTTTGAGTGTGCGAGGTTACACGCTGTTCGATATCAGCCCCGTTCCTGCGAGGCTTGCCCGGGGCAAAAGTTACGTTTATGACAATCTGCTTGCAGGGAGACTCAAACCGATCATTGACCGCACCTTTCCCCTCGACAATATCGTCGAAGCCCATCGCTACATGGAGTCCAACCAGCAAAATGGCAAGATTGTCGTAGTAGTGTAGCTGTCTTACTCCTTCTCCCCTGATTGAACGAGGAGGCTTGCACAGTTGAATCCCGTCTTTAGTAAGCTAAACAGGTTTCCTTTATCTTAGATTCGGTGCAACTTGATCGGCTAAAAAAAATTTAAGAGGGAACTCTTAACAGGGAAC
>CAZZYE010001085.1:0-3005 GCA_964658145.1 uncultured Stigonema sp. | reverse complement strand
TACAGTAAGATTACCCGCATTGAAAATCCCACCGCCGTCAGCACCACCGTTGGAACTGAGTGAGTTGTCGATAATGGTGCTATTCAATACTTTAGCTGTACCCGTATTGTAAATACCACCACCAGCAGCGGTGACTCGTCGCTCTGCCAAGTTACTACTCAGAGTACTATTGCTTACTGTGAGAGTGCCTTGATTATAGATGCCGCCGCCGAGGGCTGCTGAGTTACCACTTATGGTGCTGTTGTTTACTTCAAGAGTGCCTGTATTGTAAATGCCGCCGCCTGAGACAGGATTGTTTCGTACTGGGTTAGGAAGTGAGTTATTGCGAACAATGCTGCTATCTAGGGTGAGGGTACCGCTGTTTTGAATTCCACCACCATTAACTGCCAGCTGAGGATTGTTCGCCAGCAGGATATTGTCAACAGACACCAGACCATCGGCAACAATCAATCCGGACAACGTTACTGTTGCTCCTGTCTCAATCTCAAACACCCGCAATGCCTTGTTACCACTCACCGTTACCAAGTCCCCACCCGTCAACGAGTCCCTTGGGGCGATGATATCCAAGTTATGGGTAATGTCTAGTTCTCCCAAGCTCAAGGTAATAGTCTGCGCGCTGGAAAAATTGGAGCGGTCAAATACAATCAAGTCCTCTCCATCGTCAGCATTCGCCTGGTTGATAGCATCCCGTAACGTGGTTACACCTGAGTTAAAGTCATCTACACCATCAGCAATACTGTTCACTGTAATGATGGCACTGGGGTTGACGTTAATCGTTCCAGTACCAAGCAGGTCTTGCACATTATCTGCGAATGGTTATGAGGCGACCACTTTTGAAGATGACATGAGTGCCATCCGATTTGGACTGCAAGAGTGCGACCCAGACTTTCTGAATTTAAATATGCTGAGATTTATGCCTGGTAATATTGCTGCTGATCTACCCTGTCATCCAGCTTACTCATGTGCGCGTCCTTCAGGAGAAAAGCCGATTACTGCTGGATACTTTTTACCACGAGCTGCTATGCATTATGGTTACCAAGTTATCCAAAATCATGGCGTTTATCAACTGTGTGAGTCGATGAGTAGGAACCAACCGACAACAGTTGCAATGAATGCCCAACGGGTTTATGACACCATTCACTCTACAACAGAACTGATTAATGCCAAGATTGAGGCTAGAGGCAAACCAACCAAGCTGTTTATTGACAGAAATTTGCAGGCTGTCGGTCTAGTGAACAGGGACGAATAGGTTCGGTATGCGATCGCCCCTTTGGAGGATTTTAGCGGAATTTGAGTAGGATAATTGGTAACAATTGCTTAGCTGTTATCGATGAAAAGAATCAGTCAAAGAATCCGTCGTCGAAAAGCCCCACCACCTCTGATCATGAATCGTGATGGAGGCTTTAACGTAGTGCGTAAAGGTACCCCTAAATTTTATTGGGGCGATTTGTACCATTTGCTGCTGACTCTTTCCTGGCCTAAGTTTTTTGCGTTAATCTGTGCAGGGTATGTACTTATTAACGTTGTGTTTGCTTTGGCATACTTAGCAATAGGGGATGGTATTGAACACGCACGACCTGGTAACTTCACAGACACCTTTTTTTTCAGCGTTCAGACTATGGCTACTATCGGCTACGGGGCAATGTATCCCAAAACATTTTACGCCAATGCCCTAGTTTCGCTCGAAGCGCTGTTGGGGCTTTTGGGAGTAGCTATGGCGACTGGTCTAATGTTTGCTCGGTTTTCTATTGCTAAAGCGCGAGTACTGTTTAGCCGTGTGGCGGTGATTACTCCCTATAACGATGTGCCGACTTTGATGTTTCGGGTAGGGAACGAACGCGCAAATTGGATTTTAGAAGCACAAATCCACCTGACTTTGGTACGCAGCGAAATCTCCAAAGAAGGTCACTCGATGCGGCGATTTTATGATCTGTCACTGGTTCGCAGTCAATCACCACTTTTCGCCCTTACTTGGACAGTAATGCATATAATTGATGAAAGTAGTCCCCTATATGGGGTGAGTGCGGCAGAAATGGCTGAGGATAACATGGAATTATTGGTGATATTTACTGGGCTTGATGAAACTCTTTCCCAGACTATCCATGCCCGTCATTCGTTTATATCAGGGGAAATTCTCTGGAATATGCAGTTTGTAGATATCTTATCTAGGACACAAGACGGTAAGCGCTGCATTGACTACTCCCACTTTCATGATGTTATATCGCTGGGGAATTAGAATCGAGATAAGAGCGATCGCACGTCTCCCCACAAAAGCTATATTGAATGCAAGTAAGAATCACTCTAGTTGCTGGCTCAACCAGTGACGAAACCTGCAATCATAAAGACTACGGAATAATTGAAGTTGTGCAACAGTGGAGGTAGCGATGTCTGTCCAATTACTAAGACGGAAATTCACGGTTAAGGAGTACCACAAAATGGTTGACTCAGGTATCCTGACTGAGGACGATCGGGTAGAACTGATCCGAGGAGATATCATTGAAATGTCACCTATTGGCACACGACACACTTCTTACGTAAGGCAGTTGAATAATCTGTTTTTTCAGAAGTTGAGCGATCAAGTACTCGTAAGTATTCAAAATCCGGTGGAATTAGATGATATTTCTGAACCTCAGCCAGATGTGGCATTACTAAAACCTCGTGAAGATTTCTACGAATCAGGACATCCTCAATCAAAAGATATCTTTTTGCTGATAGAAGTGGCAGATACGACGATTAAATATGACCGCGAAGTTAAAATTCCTCTTTATGCTGAAGATAACATTATTGAAGTTTGGTTAGTAGATATTAATGAGAAATTTATTGAAGTATATCGAGAACCTAAGCCTAGTGGATATCAAAATATCCAGAAGTTTACCCAGAACCAAGCTTTATCAATCCAGGCTTTCCCAGATATGAATATTACCATCAATGAAATATTAGGGCAGTAATATCTTGCTATAACCATTTTGGAGCAATGAATGACCGAATAATTCGTAATTCGTAAT
>CAZZYE010001084.1:1119-3009 GCA_964658145.1 uncultured Stigonema sp. | reverse complement strand
CCATGTGGTCAATTCTACGACCTGAAACGACCGAATTCCGTTATACACATGATGCGAAATTTGTATAGTGCGTAAGTCCTATATATATCAACTTCTGAGAATTAAATTTTTGCTCCGCCGTTGGCAACGATGTGCTGCCCAGTGATCCACCGAGATTCCTCGCTGACAAGAAAAGCAACTACATCGGCAATGTCCTCAGCTCGCCCAATACGACCAAAGGGAGAACTCTTTGCTGCCGCTTCTTGCTCCTCAACCGATCTTTTGTCAAACATTCCTGGGGAAGTTGGACCGGGAACAACGCTATTAACCGTAATTCCGCGTCCTCCCACCTCTTGAGCAAGAACTTCAGTAAAAAGTTTTACTGCTGCTTTGCTAGCGGCGTAGATAGCAAGACCCGGACTAGGGTAAACGGTAGTTGTGGATGATACATTAATAATGCGTCCACCTTCGTTCATCTGCCGTGCTGCTTCTTGCAAGGCGAAGAGAACTCCCCGAACATTCACGGTAAAGACGGTATCAAAATCTTCTTCAGTTACCTCAGCAATGGGTCCACCTTTGCCAATGCCAGCGTTGTTAACCAGAATGTCCAACTGTCCAAAGTGCGCGATGGTTTCCTCAAATAGGCGACGAATATCCGCAACTTGGCTCATATCCGCCTGAACTGCTAGGGCTTTGCCGCCCTCAGATTCAATGCTTGAGACGAGTTCCTCGGCTTCGTTGGCACTGTGTCTGTAGTTGATCGCAACTGCTACACCGTCTTGAGCAAGGCGCTGGGCGTAGACGCGAAGCGGCTTGCCGTAAGGCATCGCCCGACCAATTCCCCGTGATGCACCTGTGACAATTGCTACTTTTCCTGCTAGAGAGGTCATAGTCTAAAAATCTCCTTATAATGATTTCCTTTTTCTGTTGCTACATGTAAATCATTGAATTGATGGCGATCGCGCCTTCAAACAATTAACAATTCCCCAATCAACAATTAGCTCTACTGCGCTACTTGTCCTGCATCCACCAGTAGCGTATCGCCAGTCATATAAATTGCCAAGTCACTGGCGCAGAACAAAGCAACACGAGCAACATCATCAGGAACACCAACTCGACCTAACGGCAGCATCTGTGCAATTTGATCGCTATCCATACCAGAAGCCTCTCGAAATTCGGCTGAATCAGTACCAGGAGTTTCAATAAATGTAGGGGCGATCGCCAATACCCGAATGCCCATAGGACCCAGTTCAACAGCTAGACTCTTAGTCAGTCCGCCGATACCATGCTTAGCAGAGACATAGGCGCTCATTCCTGGTCTATGGGCACTGTAACCTGCCACAGAGGAGATGTTGATTATCACCCCACCATTGCCTGTAATCATGCGCTTCGCTGCTTCCCGTGACGCAAAAAACACCCCATTCAGGTCGAGATTAATCACTTTCTGCCAGTCTTCATCCGAGGATTCCAACACTGGTTTGACGGGATAGATGCCCGCGTTATTTACCCATATATCAAGTCGCCCGAACTCAGAAATGGCTCTCTCAGCCAAGGTACTGAGCGAAGCAGAATTGCTAGCATCTACCTCTACGCCGATCGCTCGATTATCTGTAGTAGCTGTTTGTGCTGCTGCCTCATTCGCCCTTTCCTCGTGGTGTCCAGCAACCACTACGTTCGCACCCGCTTCTGCCAGTCGTTTGCAGATTGCCAAACCAATGCCCTTCGACCCACCAGTGACGACAGCCACCTTTCCCTTCAAAGAAATCAATTCAGGTAACGAGCGATTTGACACATCTGGGACGATGGTTTTCTCATTCTTTGTTGTGCTAGTCATTCTGCTTTTCTGCAATTAAGTTGTCGTGTTTTTGTTAACGTTCTTGGGGAGTGGGGAATAGGGAAGATGAGGGAGAT
>CAZZYE010001084.1:0-1109 GCA_964658145.1 uncultured Stigonema sp. | reverse complement strand
CACTCCCCCTACTCCCCACTCCCTAACCTAGGCGCGGAGATTTTTGCTCGCGAATCACCAGTAACGCCACTATAACGCCAAGAGCAGCAAAACCAGCACCCACAGCAAGTGCCGCCTGAAAGCCGCCCGTAGTAGCTGTTTGTAACGCGGCTGGCGAGTTGCCTGTGCTGGCAACGATCGCTTGTGTCCGCGCAGTGGCAACTGCAACCAAGATTGCTAATCCCACGGCGGAACCAATCTGTTGAGCAGTGTTTAGCAGTCCTGATGCCAGCCCTTGTTCACTGTCGGCAACTCCAGCAGTAGCAGCGACCGTCACTGAAACCAGAGCAGTCACGTGTTCATACAACCGAATAATACTACCACCTCCGGCTACGAAGGCAGTTTTTCCCTCTAACTTGCCCATACTTCCCTGCGATTGTTTTTAGTAAAATGATTTGGGTACGATCGCTTAATACTGCACCGCCACTTCATAAAGAGCGGGGTTAGCTTCAGCAGGCGTTTGTCTTTCTTTAATTGCAACATTAGACATAGCCGCCTGCCATGCCTCCTTGCTTTCCCAATGCGCTACATTAATAAACTCAAACCGTGCGTTTTCATCAAGACTGCGGTGGAGCTTTGTATCGATAAATCCTGGCTGATTCTTCATTTGTTGGGCAGTCTCTTTCCACATTTTGAGGAATTCCTCTTCGTTGCCTTTGGGAACGGAAAAGACATTTATCAGTACCACGGGTGATTGCATATATACCCCCTTATTAGGACATAATTATTACCCCATGCATAAACGCGAAGTCTGCCGGGGGAAGTTTCCGCCAGCGAACTTCGCGTTCTTGCTGAAATATTGATACAAACGCAGTTATTTATTTTTTCATTAATCAATCGCGTAGCGCTGCGTAAGTAAGTTGGCGCCAATAAACAGAACTATGTATTGAAAAGTAAAGCTCATAAGTTCGCTCGTAGTAAGCGCTGAGAGCGAAGACAGCGCTTACTACAAACCTTTAATTTTTTACGCCGACTTACTTAGACGCTCTTAGCGGCTTGTCGTCAGACATTGCTCCCGCGAGTTCGTCTAGTTGCAAGTACCCTGAATTTATTAATTACGAATTACGAAT
>CAZZYE010001083.1:0-3010 GCA_964658145.1 uncultured Stigonema sp. | reverse complement strand
CACCCTACGATTTTGAATATTTTTTTATTTGGAAGTCCCTAGTGGCTAATCTACCGAGGAAAACACCAAATGGTTTGCCAAACTTAAACTGGGACGTAGTTATTGCCGTAAATAAAACAACTGCAATTGCCTCCCAAGAAGATTTACTCCTGAGGCTGGTAATTCGGATTTTGCTGATAGCATTGCTGGTTGTTGCAATTGCTGTTTTCTTGTTTAAGTGGGGTATAAGTCCAATCTTGGATGCTACTAATGAGGTAGGAAAACTCGGTCAAGAAGAACTTGATACTCGCATTGATGGCAAAGGAGAAGACGAACTCGCCTCTTTAGGGTTTCAAATCAATTCAATGGCAGACCAACTGAAGGTTTTAGTCAGGGAACAAGCAGAACAATCCCATCGCCAACAAGCTGAAGCCAAGCGAAGACAGATATTTACGGACATTACCCTACGCATTCGCCAATTTCTTAGCCAGAAAGATATCCTTGAAACAACAGTTGAAGAGATCCGAAACTTACTTGGAACGGATCGAGTTATCATATGTCGCTTGAATGAAGACTTGAGTGGAACTGTCATCGCAGAATCTGTTGCTGCTGGTTGGTCAAAAGCTATCGGTAAACAGATAAATAACACCTGTTTTACAGAGGGTGATATACAACAGTACAAAAATGGTCGGGTTGATGCAATTGATAATATCGAAGAAGCGGATCTGACAGATTTTTACATCAAAAGTTTGGAACAATTTGCAGTTCAGGCAAGTTTGGTCGCGCCAATTCTTCAAGAAAAACAGCTGGTCGGCTTACTGATTGTTCATGAGTGTAGACAACCTCGTGCGTGGCTGCAGTGGGAAATCGATTTATTCACACAGTTAGCAATCCAAGTAGGATTTGCTCTAGACCAAGGGTTGCTTTTAGAACAGGTTGAAAAAGCACGCTTGCATGCTGAAGTTGTTTCGCAAGAGCAACGTCAACAAAAAGAAACGCTTCAGCAAAAACTAATAGAAATGCTAAGTAGTATCGAAGCGGCATCCAAAGGCGATTTAACTGTGAGGGCTGAAGTTACAGCAGGTGAAATCGGTACAGTAGCTGACTTTTTCAATTCCATCATTGAAAGCCTGCGAAAAATTGTAACTGCTGTCAAAAAAGCTGCCCAAGAAGTAAGTTTTTCCACTGAGGAAAACTCTGATGCCGTCCAGCAACTGGCATTGATTGCGCTTAAACAGGCTGAAGAGATTACCCGCACCCTGGAAGGCGTAAATCAAATGACCCTTTCGATTCAAGCAGTGGCAGATAGCGCCATCCAAGCGGCAGGAGTTGCCCGCAGTGCTTTTGACATAGCCAAAGCAACCGGGTCAGCAATGGATCGCACTGTCCAAAGTATTTTGAATTTGCAGCAGACCGTGACAGAAACAGCTAACAAGGTGAACCGTTTAGGTGAATCTTCCCAACAAATTTCCCGCGTTGTGTCGTTGATTAACGAAATCTCCCTGCAAACCAACTTGTTATCCATCAATGCCGGTCTGGAAATAGCGCGGATGGGTAATGAGGGTCGGGGCTTTGCTGTGGTGGCGGAAGAAATTGGTGAATTGGCTGCGCAGTCTGCCCAAGCAACGACAGAAGTTCAACAAATCTTGGAGAACATCCAATTGGGAACCACAGGCGTGGTTAAAGCTATGAAATTGGGAAGAACCCAAGTGGTGGAAGGAGCTAATCTTGTCAAAGATGCCAAGCTTAGCTTAGAGCAGATTTTAGAGTTGTCTGGTCAGATTGACCATTTAGTGCAGTCGATTTCGAGTGCGACAGTGTCTCAAGCGAATACTTCTCAAGCTGTCACTATTTTGATGAAGGAGATTGCCCTCGTTTCTGAAAGTACTTCGGATTCTTCTCGCATTGTGTCTACCTCTCTACAAAAAACTTTAGCGGTGGCGCAGCAACTGCAAAAGTCTGCCGGTGTATTTAAAACTGGTGATTAGACGGCAAGAAAATTGTAATTAATACCTCTCAAAGGGAAAGAGTTGTAACAAGCTTTACTAAATTGTGTTACTAAATTCGTTAACTTAATTGAAGCCCTAAGTAATTCAGGCTACATCAAAATGCGGCTAGAGCAGTTGCAAGCCTTTCAGGCGATCGCAGAAACTGGCAGCTTTCAACAAGCAGCGCGAAAATGCGGTGTAACCCAATCAACTATCAGTCGCCAAATTCAGGCACTGGAAACAGATTTGGGGTTGGAACTGCTTCACAGAACAGGTCAGGCAAAGCTGACGCTGGCGGGTGAACTCTTGCTACCCCGTGCCCGCAAAATTTGCCTTGAGTGGCAGACTGCTACACAAGAAATAGCAGATTTACTAGCAGGAAAGCAGCCAGAACTTTGCATTGCAGCAATTCACTCGCTGTGCGCCTATTACCTACCGCCAGTGTTGCAAAAATTTAGCCATGATTATCCAGATGTGCAATTGCGGGTGACATCATTGGGTAGCGATCGGGCATTAAAAGTCCTCAAAGATGGACTAGTGGATCTGGCAATTGTGATGAATAATCGCCTTTTAATCGCTAGCAAAGAAATGGTGGTAGAAGTACTATACGATGAACCTATAGAAGTGCTAACGGCAGCCAATCACCCGTTAGCGCAATATGAACGCATCCCGTGGTCGGAACTCATTGATTATCCGCAAGTGGTTTTTAAGGATGGTTATGGGATGCAACGCTTGGTACAAGATAGATTTGCTCGTCTGGACGCCACACTACAGGCGGCTTTAGAAGTAAACACTCTCGATGCTTTCCGAGGAGTGGTGCGCCTAGGAAAACTAGTGGCTTTGCTACCTCACTCCGCATTAGTTGAAGCACGTCACGATCCCTCGCTTGCAGTTCGTCCCCTAGCTAGCAACCTTAATGGTTCTCTGCTTGACGGTTCCAGTTTGACTCGTCAAGTAGTTATGGTAACTACTCAAGACCGCCTCCAGATTCCCCCGATCAAGCACTTTTGGCAACTGGTACTAGAAAATATCCCACGACAATT
>CAZZYE010001082.1:0-3010 GCA_964658145.1 uncultured Stigonema sp. | reverse complement strand
CCACTTCAACTCGCGAACTATTTCCCCCTTTCCACATCCCGTGAAAAGTCAGGGTCTGCTCAACTTAGGAACCGCTTTTGGTAGACATCGCTCTCCACCACCCAGCACTAATCCCCCACATACTTTGCCAAGAAGTGCCAACTATCTTTTATACAGACTCAACCCCCAGTTGAGTTCTCCACTCAGATAAGGGCTTTTCCCAGTGTTCCTCCCATTTTTGAGCCAGGAAAGGTTCGGCTTTCTCTCCCATTTGCCATCCCTGCTGAATACTGTATACTAAGTCATCCAATGATCCAGAGGATTTCATAGTATATAAGGCTACTGCCGCTAAAAGTGTCACTGCTAAAGGGGAATGAGTTTGGGCAAGCGTGAAGGCTTGTAATCCCATTTCCCCGCTTAAATCTGTGCCAAAGCCAGTAATCAAATGCCAAATGTCATGGGTTTGACGCAGGCGTAAGGCAATGTAGCTGTAATCATCCTCAACTTTAAGCTTACGGTAGAAATTAGGGTCGAGATCTGCTTGTTTCAAAGTGGATGCGTAGACATACCCTAACGAGTTCTTTTGATAACGCAGCAAAGTTTCTAAATCTGGAGTTTGAGAAAAATAGCGTTCTTTAAGTATTTGAGCTACTGCTGGTTTTTGATATGCGTACTCGATAAAGTGTTGATATTCCGTAGGGCGTAATCCATCTGCTATGTCAAATACAGCCTCTGTCTGATTTGGATTGTTGGCAAAGGCAATAAAGCCTCGTACAGCTTTAAGAATATCTGGAGATAGTTCAGGTTGTAATTCTGACACGAAAATTTCTAAGTAATAAAGGATAGTTAGTACAAGAAAATTTTAAACGTTTTAGGCGTAAGGCACATCTTCAAATCGTTCCATATGGCTGCTGCGTGTCTTTTCAAGTAATGGCGATCGCCAAATGGAAAGACTTGCACTTTTAATTACGATCGCAGATGCCGTATTATCGAGCTTTAATGTAAAGTCTAGCCACACTGGAATAACTGGTTTACTTTGTGGGACAATTGAACATAATTGTTGGTCATGGGGCATGGAAGTAATTACCTATGCCCTATGCCCTAGCGTAATGACTCAATTATCCCGCCACCTAACACTTTTTCCCCGTCGTACCAGACAGCGGCTTGACCTGGGGTGACGCTGAACTGAGGATCGTCAAACACCACGCGGACACGAGAATTTTCTAGAGGAATTACCGTCACTGGTACAGGGGTAGAACGATAGCGAATTTGGACTTCGGCACGAATGGGGGTTGAAGGTTCGGCAATCGAAACCCAGTTGACCCGATTCACGGTGCATTCTGGTTGAGTTACAAGTGTGCGATCGCCGACAATGACCCGGTTGTTTACGGCATCCAAGCCAATGACATACAGTGGTTCGGCAGCAGCAATACCTAACCCTTTCCGCTGCCCAATCGTGTAATGATGAACACCATCATGCTCTCCCAGTATTTTCCCTGTGGAGTCAACAATCTCCCCTTTTTTGGGAGCCAGATACTTGTCAAGAAATGCCCTCATAGAGCCATTACTTTCTACTAAGCATAAGTCCTGACTTTCCGGCTTATCAGCGGTTTTGAGTCCGTATTCTGTTGCCAGACGACGAGTGTCTGTTTTGTCAATATCCCCTAGGGGAAACACGGTCGCCGCTAATAAATCTTGGGACAGATCGTAGAGAAAATAGGACTGGTCCTTGTTGCGGTCAAATGCCCGAAGCAACTGGTAACGTCCAGTAGCTTGATCGTAAACAATGCGGGCATAGTGACCTGTAGCAATGCGATCGCATCCCAGATTTTCTCGGGCATATTGCACCATCGGACCAAATTTCACAGTTTTATTACACTGGGAACACGGTAAAGGTGTGATCCCAGCACTGTAACCAGCTACCAAGAAATCGACGATATTAGTCTGAAAGACTTCTCGAATATCAACAACGTGATGGGGAATGCCCAACTGCTCACAGATATCAGCCGCATCGATCATACCTTCAGAGCAGCACTGACCCTTCCCTTTCATCAGCCAAAGGGTTAGACCAATTACATCATAGCCCTGATGGTGCAAAATGGCAGCTGCTGTGGAACTATCAACGCCACCAGAAAGACCTACTACGACTTTGTTCATATCCGTAAATTGCTAGGCTACTAATTCTAAACTAACACTATGAAGTTGCTACAACCACAATCAGGAGTAGAGACGCGATTAATCGCGTCTGTACAGTCGCACACTACAAGGTATGGTATTTAAATATCGATAATTATTTCTTTTTCTAATTCTACCTATAAAAGGCGGAGCTTTTACTAACCACTGATTCACTAATTGCACATCAGGTAACCATTCTGGGTACTGGCTCCGGTACAGACGTTCCACCGGAACGTCTCTTCCTGACTCCTTGTTTGTAAATTATTTACAAATTTTGCTGCTACTATGTCGAGTACATTACTCAGTCAATTTATAGCATTTCCAACATCGTTGTTGCTGGGAGGATGGTTGGCGCTCATCTCCCACTCTAACCCAGCACAAGCAAAAACCATCTTTAGCAATTTCTTAATAGCTCAAGCAGTGGTGGAACCTTTACCGCCACCACCTCAAACCCAAGGTGTTCCCAATAGTCAGCAGTCATTACCGCAGTTGCAACCTTCTTCGCCGCAATCTGTAATAGAATTCAAACAATCCCAACCGTACCGAGAAGCCCCAATTCCTCGATATCACCAGAACGCTCGCCGAAACTATAGACGTAACTATAGCCAGAACTATAGCCAGGAATTTGGGCGCTACTTAGTTTACGTTAATGGCGATAGTGCCGAACTGTTGCAACAAGTACGTCTGATTGAACCCACAGCTTACATACGGCAATTTCAAGGACGTTCCGTAATTCAGGCAGGAGCTTTTAGAAAAAAATATAACGCTCAACAGCGCGTCGGTCAACTGCGCTCCTACGGTATTCGCACACAGATCGTCAGCTTTTCTAATCGAGAGGGAGGTTCTTATTCTTCAT
>CAZZYE010001081.1:0-3012 GCA_964658145.1 uncultured Stigonema sp. | reverse complement strand
CCCCCCTTTTTAAGGGGGGTTAGGGGGGATCAAAGCCTTAACTGAACCGTATTGGTTCATAATCGTGTCAGGTAGTGGAACCTGGATACCGACACAACCAGTGTTTTTGTGTCGGTATTAGCTTATTTATCCCGTTTGCTCACAAAATTGTTGTTAGTTGATTACGTTTCGCTCGCATGGTGAACGGGTACTTTGAGTTGTTGCTTTTTGGATGCTAATTTTCTATTTACAAGTAAGGCTATGCCAGCAGCAAGGGCAATCCCACCTGTGCCTTGAGGTTCGGGAACAGAAGTAGAGGGGCTAGTAAATCCATACTTCGCTAGAATTTGTTGTCCAGTTGGGGAAAGGATATAGTCAGCCAATTTTGCGCCATTAGGGCTGGAGTTGTTAAGTACGGTTAGTCCGTAAGGGGCTTGGACTGCTAGATTGGCAGGCAATTCCACCACTTGGAGATCGGGTGATTCTTTAAGCGCCGACGCAGTACTGGTGTAATAAGTCAAAAAGATATCTGCCTGCTGAGTGTCTTTGAGAAAGTAAGTTAAGCTACTTTCTCCATTTGGAACTGGTGGAGAACTGGGTCCACCTACCAAGCGCAGGGCTTTTGCATCCAGGGTTTGAAAGCTACCTGGTTGGATTTGATCAGCTTTGCGAAAGATTTCCTCTGCATAGTCCCCAGCTGGATCTGATATGGGTGTTGAGGTACCCACTTTGATCTGTGGATTTAGTAACTCATCCAAAATGTTATTCGACGTGACCGACAACCCCGGTCTGGCGACGGCGACCAAACGATTGCTTGTAAAAGTTGTTACTGGTCCACTCAGGTTTTCCTGATTGAGTGTGATGGGGTTACCTGTATCAGCACTTGCGAAGACATCAGCTTTTTCTCCATTTTCCAAGCGGACTCGCAGCCCACCAGAAGGACCAAATACAGTGTTCACAGGAACTCCGTATTCTTGAGTAAAGTCCGTAGCTACTTCGGTGAGACTGTCTGTCAAACTGCCAGCAGCAAATAGAGTGACTGGAGTTGGTTCAGGCTGAGTTGGAGTAGTTAGTTGAGCCTGAGCTTGATTCGCCAGTGTGACGCTGAAAGTGCAGGTAATTAATGAGACAGCAAGGAAAGATTTTTTCATGGTTTTTAGATTATCTGTTAAGGCTCAGTACATATGCAGTTATTTGCAGTGATGCACGCTTGTTTCTCGCACTTCATCTGAAAATTCATCATAATCGAACTTTAGCGTCAATAATACCAGAAATATTGGTGAAAAAATTATTGAGTTGGTAATAAATTAGCGATGGTAAGCTGTAAACAGAATTACCATTATTTGCCAACACTACTAAGTAATTGTGCTGCCTTTGAGAGGTCTGGTGGACGGCAAAAACCGTTTTTCCAACTGTTAATCACTCTATCTCCACGATTCAGGCTTGTAGGGCAACTCAAGCAATAAGGCTTCGCATATACCAACTTTATGGGAAAGCTGTAAGAATAGATACTGTTTTGATGACTGATTTAAGCGAGGATGGTCAATAGGCAAGCAATATACGCCTTTAGTCATATACCAACCAATGCCACCTAGCTGGGTGAAAGCTATGCATTGAAGAAAAATTAGGCGATCTACTCTTATGAATCCTGCACCGAGTCGAAGAGCAACGGTTCATCTGTTGCAGCACCAGATCTACTCACTTGGTTTGAGGTCACAGGTTACACCGTTCTGTTGTGATCAGATATTGTCTTTCTTACAGCACTTTTCAATTGAATTGACCACATTGTACGGGCGCGGTTTCCGCGCCCCTACGGTTATATTGTGGTCTACCCGACTGAAAGAAGCTGTAAGCATCGGGCAGAGCGCAGTAGTTATACTGATCTGGTTTTGGCAAATCGCTTACACAGATCCTTATAACCCCCTCAATCCCATAGTAATGCGATCGCCTTAAATGCTACGCACCGACTGCAAGATCCCATGTCGAAGCTAAAGCAAGCAGATCCACTGGTTAGATCTGCAATTGGTCGCTACACAGTCACAAAAACACTGATTATGAAAACTGGAATTTTCTGTAATTACGAAAATTATTACCAAGACGCCCGTCGTGCTATCTCCGAACAAGTCGCACTCGTCAAACATGCAGAAGGTCTGGGCTTTGAAGAAGCCTGGGTAACAGAGCATCATTTCAATGAAGTTAATCTAAGCCCATCAATTTTGCTGTTGATGGCACATTTAGCAGGGGTAACTTCAAATATTCATTTAGGTTCGGCGGCAGTGCTACTGGCATTTCATGACCCAATCATTGTTGCAGAAGACATTGCCACACTAGATAACCTCTGTAACGGGCGACTCGCATTTGGGATTGCCAAAGGTGGACCGTTTCCTGAACAAAACAAGCACTTTGCCGCACCAAAAAGTGAATCCCGCGCCAAGATGCTGGAGGCAATGGCGTTGATTCATAAGCTGTTATATGAAGCGGACGTGTCGTTTAACGGGCAATATTATCAGTGCGATCAAGTCACAATTTACCCAAAACCGTTGCAGCCAGAGATTCCTGTGTATGTGGCAACTAGTGATGATGATGCTATAGGGTTTGCCGCTGCTCGTTCATTTGGCTTGATGGGGGCACCACCGTTTTCCCTGGATAGACTCAAAAGCAACGTTACTAAATACCGTACCTTAAATTCCAGTGGTTCTGAGCAACTGATGCTGGCACGGTTCTTTTTTGTTGCCCGCACCTATGATGAGGCAGTGAGTGAGGCATTGCCTTTTATCCGGACTTTTGGTAACAAGATGAAGGCTCTTACCGCCAGCCAGAAAAATCATGGGAATGACAGTCCCCAGACCAAGCCACCTAGTAGTCAAAAAAGCATTTTTGATGAAGACTACTTGCTCCTCAATTCTATTATTGGTGATGTGGCAACTTGTCGGGACAAAGTCAAGCGATTTCAGGATGAACTCAATTTAGGCACTCTAGCGCTCAAACCCTCCTCGTTGGATCTGCAAAAAAACCTAGAAAGTTTGACGCGCT
>CAZZYE010001080.1:0-3014 GCA_964658145.1 uncultured Stigonema sp. | reverse complement strand
ATTACGAATTAGTAATTATTCTGTCAAGCTTGGAACTTATTCCGCAACAGGTCTGTTTCTAATTGTGAGCAGGACAAAAAATACAAGTATTGTCGCCAGAACCAAAGACGAGCCGATAGTGCCAAATCCAAGACCGCCTTTTTCATGGGTTTTTGTCAGAAAGTCACCCACTGTCGCACCAAGAGGACGGGTAAGGACAAACGCAACCCAGAACAATAGGACTTTAGAAATTTGGGTATAAAATGTGGCAATAATTACAAGCCCCAACAAAGCAGAAATGAGCAGCGCTCCTCCTGCAAAACCAAGACCGGAACTATCAGCTAAGAAATCACCGAGAGCGGTACCTAATGTATTTGAAACCAGAATTGCAGTCCAATAAATCAGTTCAACTTTAAATGTTTTGATATTGTTAACAGATAGGGAGCCGATTCTAAAACGCCAAAATGCTAAAATAGCTAGCAAAATGGTAAGTAGAATGAAAGAACCTTTGGCGTAGCCCAGTCCTAAAGTGCGGTCCATATAGTCTGACATCGTTGTGCCGGCTGTGCTGGTTGAGAGGATGACAGTCCAATAAAGTAACGGGTTATATTTTTTCGACACAAGTTGAGACACCAGAGAAATCAAAAATAGCCCAATCAAAATAATAGAACTGCCAGCATAGCCTATATTCAGGGTCATGGATAAAAGATCGCCTGCCGTTTCCCCCAGAGTGGTTGCACAAATCTTCATGATCCAAAAATAAAGGTTGATTTTGGGAAGTTTACTCATTGTTACTTCTAATGTCCTTTCAAGAGTGAAGTGCAACAGGTTTTTTGCGGCTGATTAGTCTCTGACCGCAGTTTTCAAGGAATGAAAATCCTCTAATTTAAGTTCGCAGCGCAATCATAGAAAACAAATGTCAAGAACTCGGAAAGATTATGCTCAAGCCATTTGTGACAGGTTAAGAAAATGGTACATTTGTCAACAGGGTGCAGGAAAAGGGAACATATCCAGCTTGGAGACTGTCTTTCGCAAAGCTTTGACCACACCTAAGTCTTGATTTTCTTTCGCAGCGAAATATTTAAAACCCCAGTCTCTAGCTGTTGATGCTATTGGGGTGAATAATAGTAATTCTTTCAATTTCTACAAAGTATGAATGGGTTTAAAGTCAGAATATGGCTGATGTTATGAGCAAGCATTACTGCTTGTATGCGTAAATCGTGGGTGCGTTTGCCTGAAATCTTGTGAGTTGTAGCGAGGCTAAACCAAAGGCGAAATATATCTGGTGTTTCTTCTAGTACAGCATGGTGGAAATAAAGCAACCATTCAAAATCAGCGAAAAGTTGATGATGTAAGCTTTTATAATTTTTAATTTTTAATTTTTAATTCCGCGAAGCGGTACTAGCCACTCAAACTGATTTATTAGCATTTGCACTGCTTGTTCAGTTTCTTCTACAGTCCATTCCAATCCATTTACAGCAACAGGACGAGTTGCTACAACCCAAAATTCAATTAAAACTTGAGATGTAATCAAGCACTGACCACCTTGCAGCAAGATTTTAAAAATAGCATTATTTGTAATCTCATACTCGGAGGAGTGGGGATCAGTAAACCTGAGAATAATGTTTGTATCGAGTAAATAGCTCGTCATGTGCCGCGATCGCCATAAATATTTTCACGTCGGCTTGCTTCGGCAGGTAAGCTAACACTACTTTTGGGGAATTGAGCAACCCATTGACGAAATTGCTCGGCTTTTTCTGTTGATGTCAAATTTCTGTTAGTTACTACCTCTACCTGTCTAACATTAAGTTTGGATTGAAAGAGTTCCTGATCTTCAGGAGAGAGGTTTAGTACCACTTCTACGAGGGAGTTAACAAGTTGTACATTCATGGTTCTGTATGCAATTTACTCTTGTCACGCTATGGAATGGACTTTCGCCCTGCTCGAAGTGCGATCGCTTTATTCTAATATAGTCTAAGTATGATTTTGAGACTACGCATGGCGGCAAAATGCGCCTTGGCTACTTTTCCCCTAGCTGGAACGAAGGGTTTGGCGATCGCGTGGCTGCTTTGTTACCTACAAACCCAAAACACCTGGATATTTGTTTGTTACCGTTTGGTGTTTGGAGTAGCAATTTTGGGTGCGATCGCTGCAGGGTTTTTAAAAAATAGTTAATGTCAAATCGCCTCAATGCCTGAATGATATCATGTCCGGTAGTTGTTATGATATACAGCAGTTTTCAATTATACATGGAGTGGAAATTAATTATGCGTTACCTTCCATCCTTGTAGCACGCCGGGCGTTCATACATTCTTTTTCGGAGAGGTCTATTGAATCGATGCCACATTGTCAGGGCGCGGAAACCGCGCCCCTACGGTTTAATGGTGCTGTAAGGCTTCACCAACCGCTTTCTATGGGACAATCTTAGAATCTGAATTATTGGGCATTCATCGTCACGACAGCAGCAGCAATACGAGCAGGCTATACATGAGTTAGCGCAGATGCAAATATCTCGCTATGCAATTGACGATAAACGAGCGTCAAATTCCTGTAGTGCGATCGCCTCGTAACGGTGATACCACTGGACAACGTAGACGCTTGTTTCTTTGATAGGCTGGCAAAACTATTTACTGGTAATGTTGGTTGAAAGAAATCTCACTACATAGTTACAGCTGCCACTGTAGCAAGAGCAGATGCTATTGTATCGTGGAACTTCAAACACATGGTTCGACTTGATAAAATGAGAGCATACAACCAGATTAACCTGCTCAACGGCTACGGAATTTTGACAATTGTTTCACCAAGAGAGGTTTTATTCGATGAACCAGAAGAAAATTAACTCAGATTTTGATTGTTTAGAGTTTAAACAACAAGTTCAAGACAAAATTGCTGAAGAAATCAAAAATCTCCTTCCAGAAAAGCAAATTGAGTATTTCAATCAAAAAGCTAATTCTAGTTCTCTTGGTTCTTGGTGGAAATCTGTGAAAAACCAGTAATGTCAACATGTCAAGTCGCTTCGCTCCAATTCGTAATTC
>CAZZYE010001079.1:1780-3016 GCA_964658145.1 uncultured Stigonema sp. | reverse complement strand
TCCCTACTCCCCAGTTATTCTTCTTCACTAGGGCGTGTCAGAATATCAAGCAAGAGTGCTGAGCCAAACTCGTTTTTATCGTCAATTTCCTTGACGTGAGTACTGATATCTTTTGCTTGCTCTATTTCTCCCAGCTTTGCTGATACCAATCCCAAAGCAGCATAAGCAGTTAAAAATAATCTAATTTTTGGTTCTTCTTTCCGACTAGCTAATATTAGCTTAAGTTGTTGCCAGTCGTCAGGTAATTTCTCTGATTCTTTAATTATATCTCTAACTTTGACTGCTGTTTGTAGTGCCATTTGGTAGTTATTTTTGTAGTAAAAATATCGATAAGCCGCCACCAAAACATCTGTATTATCACCTGTTTTGGCTAAAGCTAGGTTAATATATTTTTCGGCTTCTAAGGGATTCTCCCAATTTTCCGACGCCATTATCAATAACTTTTTGATATCCTCTGGAACTTTGAACCAAGAGAACGTTTCAGCATGAACTTGCATAAAAACCTCCTTAATAGCTAATAGCTAAGAGCTAATGGCAATTAGCAATTAGCAATATCAAAACAGAGTGAGAATATACAGCAGAGAGAACAGAACAATCCAGATAATGTCTACGAAGTGCCAGTAAATTTCTGCCATTTCGATGCCAGTGTGTTTGGTAGCAGAATAGTGACCGGGACGACGCGATCGCCATAACACACCCAAAATCAACAGCAGTCCCACAAAAACGTGTATACCGTGGAACCCAGTCATCAAGTAAAAGCAGTTGGCAAATACGTTAGTAGTCAGACCGTACCCCAAAGTCATGTACTCATAAGCCTGACCAAGTAAGAAAATTGCGCCCATGATCGCAGTGATTTTGTACCACCGCCGCATTCCCTCAACATCATTCTTTTTAATCGCCGTATCACCAAAGTGAATGACGAAACTACTAGAAACCAGAATGATGGTATTAATCGTAGGCAATAATAACTCTACTTCGGTTCCTTCTGGTGGCCAGACTTCATTAGTGCCTCGGAAGAACAAATAGGTGGCGAAAAATCCTCCAAACATGAGAGATTCAGAAGCAAGAAACGTCAATAGTCCCCAGACTCGTAAATCTGCATGTTCTTCGTGATGTTCCGCACTTGTCGTACCTATAGCAATAGGGTTGTTGACAATATGATCAGCTGCGTCCATTGTTTACTCTTGAATAAATTTTTGAGTTGATTGCTAATGGCTAATGGCTAATTGCTAATTG
>CAZZYE010001079.1:0-1770 GCA_964658145.1 uncultured Stigonema sp. | reverse complement strand
TAGCGATTAGCAACTAACAACTAATAACTAACAACCGTTTCACCTGTTTCCAGGACAGGACTGTGACCATTTTTGCCGTAGTCGTAAGGACCGTGAGTGACAACGGGCAGTACTTCCCAGTTTTCAATCGCAGGTGGTGAAGTGGTAGTCCATTCTAATGTCAGCGCACGCCAAGGATTATCACCTGCTTTGGGTCCAGCAATCCAACTCCAGATGATGTTGATCGTGAAGGGAATCACCGATAGCCCTAAAACAAAAGCACCAAAGGTACAAATCTGATTAAGGGTGATAAATTGTGGGTCGTACATTGCGACACGTCGGGGCATTCCTTGCAAACCTAACTCATGCATGGGTAGGAAGGTCAGATTGGTGCCGATGAAGGTGAGGAAAAAATGAACGCGACCCCAGGTTTCGTTCAGCATCCGCCCTGTCATTTTGGGGAACCAGTGATAAATTCCGGCGTAGATGCCAAATACGGAACCGCCAAATAAGACGTAGTGGAAGTGTCCCACAACATAGTAGGTATCGTGGACATGAATATCAAAAGGGGCTGTTCCCATCGTCACACCACTCAAGCCACCCATGACGAACATGGACAACAAGCCAACGGCAAATAGCATGGCACTAGTAAAGCGGATTTTTCCACCCCAGAGGGTAGCAACCCAACCGAAAATTTTCACGCCAGTGGGAACGGCAACAATCAGGGTAGAGATGGTAAAGAACATCCGCATCCAACCCGGTGTACCGCTGGTAAACATGTGGTGTACCCAGACGAACAAACCCACAACACAGATTGCCAAACTAGAATAAGCGATCGCCTTATACCCAAAAATTGGCTTGCGGGCGTGAACCGGAATCACCTCTGACATAATGCCGAAGATGGGCAAAATCATCAGATAAACTGCCGGATGAGAATAGAACCAAAACAGGTGCTGGTAAATCACCACGTTACCGCCTGCGTCTGGTTTGAAGAACGACGTCCCAAAGTTCAAGTCAAACAACAGCAACACTAACCCCGCCGCTAACACTGGGGTGGAGACAAGTGCAAGGACAGAGGTTGCCATCATCGCCCAGCAGAACAAGGGAAGTTGATCCCATCTCATGCTAGGAACTTTCATTTTCAAGATGGTGATGACAAAATTCAGCGAACCTAAAATCGAGGAAGTTCCCACGAGGACGATGGCAAGTATCCACAGAGTTTGTGCAGTGTTAGCTGTAACCAGGCTTAGGGGTGGGTAAGCTGTCCAACCAGATTGCGATCCGCCAAAGAAGAAACTGCCTAACAACAGTGCTCCGGCAGGTGGGTTCAACCAAAAGGCGATCGCGTTCAGCTTTGGAAAAGCCATATCCCTAGCGCCAATCATCAATGGCACCAGATAATTGCCAAATCCACCAATCGCACTAGGCACAATCCACAGAAAAATCATGATCGTCCCGTGATTGGTCATGAAAGCGTTGTACAGGTTCGGATCGAGCAAGTCTGCATCTGGTGTTGCCAGTTCAGCACGCATGGCAACAGCCATGAGTCCACCGATAAGATAAAACACAAACGCTGTCACCAGGTATTGAATGCCAATAACCTTGTGGTCAACATTAAACGTGAAGTAGTCGTACCATTTCCACGCTTTTGGTTGTTCAGTGCGATCTGCCCGCTGAGTAGGTTGATTGTGTTCAGGTGGAGTGTTTCGTGGAAGTTCTACTTGGGTCATATTTTTTCCTTTGTTGGTTGTTAGTTGCTAATTGCTAATCGCTAATTGTTCATTGCCATTA
>CAZZYE010001078.1:0-3017 GCA_964658145.1 uncultured Stigonema sp. | reverse complement strand
CCCCATCTTTTCAACATTTTTCCCAATCTTCAACAGATATTTTATCTACTGTTGATAACATTCTCATTAATCTTCAGAATTCCCAACAAGTCCCAACACTCAACAGCACGTCCCAATCTTTTCCCAGGAATCCCAACACTAAATGTAGCCAATTTTGACGCACAGTACGCAAAAAAAATTTTGCAACTTTACAATTGATTTTGGGCGTGACTTTTGGGCGTGGGGGCTTTGCGTTCTTTGAGCGTTCTGGGAAACTGGTAAGCCAGGAGGCTGCCAATGAAATGGAGTTAAAAGGGGTAAAAGTAGCCAAGACGCATTTTGCCGCCATGCGTCGTCTGAAAATATTGCCCAGATTAGGTTTCAGAAAAAAAACTAACTTTTACCTAAAAATTAGGATTTGGCTGATCAGATCCATTGCTTTTAGCCGTACCATTTGAACCCCTCTAATTTTTGTAACCTGAAACCCTTGTGGCTACGTTCCAAAAGACTGTGCCAAATAACGTAGACTTCAATTGGTACATAAAAAACAAGCTTTTTCTCCGTTTTTTAATGAAAAGAACCATTTTATTTCTGTAACTCTTTCACCACAAGGGGTTCAGGCTGTGCATGGCGGCAAAATGTGCCTTCGCTACTTTTACGCCTACCTGAAGAACGACCCCAATGTTAAGGATGATCGTCACCTTTGTGATGATATTACTATTTCAAAGTAATGCCTCCGGTCACGAAAAAGCCATTTCGTGGAATACATGGCTTAAAGTATTAATTTGTCGTGGTAAGGAACGAGATCCCTAGACACGTGTTGGCAAATGTACTACATATTGGCATTAAGCCAAGCCAATCACAAAGGGCAAAAAAATCCCACAACAAACACACAATCGCTTAGTAGTAGATGGCTCAAATTCTGGTATGATCCAGTTTGAAAAATATATTCTCAATAACCCTCACTATTGACGAGGACAAAAATCAGTCTCTGATGTAAGAGTCATTAGTTTTGCACCAGTTCCACTTCGTCATGAGATAACAGTAAAGCAGAATAAGACCAGCAAGATGGGGACTATCCAGTCTTTTAATCAGCGCATGTTTGAGCAGAATATGCACGCATCTACCAGTGTAGGCAATCTTCACTACCCACTGTCCCAGTAATACCCGCCGCAAAAAGCAGCCCCCGGGCGACAAGGTGCCCTTAGCCTCGTGATGAAATTTACAACTGAGCTAGGGGCGTTTCAGTGCGAGCACGAAGGTGCAGAGCAAATTTGGGGCATAGCTTAACACCTTTTCATCTGATGTGGCTGGAATGGTCCACTTGGGGAGCTAAATCCTGTTTTCTGTTCCTTCACCCAAATACCCGTTGAGTCGATGGTAGATATGGTAACGCGCTTATTTTTCAATTTGCGGTTACCCAACAAGAGCACGACATCGCCCACCCTGAAATTAACGAGTAGGGTCGGGGGTGGAGTCATCTCAGTACTTTGCTCACTGGTGTTGTTTTCCGACTCACAACTGTACTTAAGCTCATCAGGTGGAGACACACTCTCCACGAACTTTGATGATTCGTTGTTGAGTATCTCTGAATCGCTTGCGGTGGAATTGTTTAAATCTTCAGCAACCTGATTTTCTTTATTCTTCTCTGGGTAATTGTTAAACACCTGCTGAGTATCTTGCTGAGTATGATTAAAGTCTTGCTGTGTAAAGCTTTCGACTGATTCCTCACTCTTTGAAACTGTAGGTATAGGAGGGGGGGAGTCCCCTACTTTTTCAGGTTCAGGTATTGAGTAAATGTTTATACGTTTATCACCAGTACCCGGTTTACAGCTAATCAGCCGTTTGCTGATCATACGGTTCAGTTCGGAGTAGATTCCCCTGCCCTCGTCTGGTGTCATCCCCATTTGCTCGATGATTTCCCTACCTGATAAACCCTGTAGGTGAGAATTTTTGGTTAGAACACTAATGATTCGTTGTCTAAATGTTTGTTGTTCAACCTGGATGTCCTCGTCCAAGCGACTCCAGCTATTGTCCTCTGGGTTAAATTCAATGTTAAGGCGTTGCCCTTCAGCATCACGAGGGAAGATACTTAGCACCCGGCGAGGGTCTTTCGGGTCGATCATCAGTTTTTTCTTATTGTTGGGGTCTGCAAGCGGGATATGGTCAAGTTGCCAAGTTCCCCAAACTGCGCCGGAGATCGCACTGCTACCACGAATCTTCCCTACACCCATTGCTTCTGGGTTTTTGCTAGTATGATGTATCAGGATGCCGGATGCCCCATACTTGCCTATGGTTTCCTTCAGGGTGTAAATGTTGTCAGCAAATTCAGCTGAATTCTCGCTGATTTGAGAACCGTGGGTAATACGCCGCAAGCTGTCGATGATTACTACGTTTGGTCTAAACTCTTCTAGATGTTTTTCTAGTGCATCTAGATCATTGATAGTCCATCGTTGAATTATCCTAATATCGTTATCACCACTCCGAAAACCACGCTTAAGCAGCTTGTCGCGGGTACTGGTTAAGGATTCATCAGCAGAGATTAGCAGCACTTTACCTCGTGGTACAGTTTGCCCCAAAAATGTTGATTCTCCAGTAGCTATAGCAAAAGCCGCATCAATAGCTAGCAAAGTTTTACCTGCCTTGGGAGAAGCAGCGAGGATAATAGTCTCCCCCTTCGGTAGCAATTCGGGAATTAGCCATTGCAGCCCTTCAGACTCAAGCACAAACAGTTCATCGACGCTCCAAGCTTTTATTTCTTCTTCTGTGGTGTGCTTGCTTAAGAGCTTGAGCGCTTCTTCAACTTCCTTCGTTTTCATACGGTAGAAACTGCTAATTTCTGCACGCTTACGAAGTTTTTTGATGGGGTCAGGTTCAGTGAGCAGCGCCAAAAGGTCGAGCTTCAGCCGCTCATCAAGATCATGGTTATTGTAAACAATCCCCCGCCGTTCTAATTCCCTCTTAAATTCCTGCTCGATTTTACTCATTACTGTACGTTCGCTCATTTTTAACCGCAAGATTTAATAAGCGCCTTACAG
>CAZZYE010001077.1:0-3021 GCA_964658145.1 uncultured Stigonema sp. | reverse complement strand
ATTAGCTATTAGCTATTTTTCAATCAATCAACCCTTCTTCTCTGGCTCGCATTTGCGTTTGAATTCGGATGTTTTTTCCCTCTTCTGGATAAACTGCTAAAGCATCTTGTAGTTTACTCCAATAATGACGTACCATACGTTCAGATACACACATTCTGTCGGCAATTGCCTTATCTTGTAATCCTTCCTGAAATGCTAGAGTTAGCACTTGGAGCCACTCTGGTCTGACTTCTAATCCCGAATGAATGCCTTTGATGTCTTTTGTATGAGTTAATCCCTGTAATGCCCAATCAACTCTGGTCAACATTTCCTTGCTAGTCAGACTTTTATCTGCGACTGTAAAGCCTCCTTTATGAGCATCAATGTCAGGTCTAACCCTTACCAGTGTTCTGACATGAGCGCTTTGAACAACAATATTGAGGTTGGGATAGTCTTTCATCAGATTTTTAAGAAGTTGCAGCCCTGTGTTAGGTCGCGCCGTCACTCCAAGACTGTCTGGAATAGAAAGATCCATAACAACAATATCTGGTTGTGAGCTAGTCAACTGACTTAGAGCATTCTTCCCAGTTAGGGCCGTGATAAATTCGGCATCTGGGTATTGTTTTCGCAGCACATCGATTGTTCCACCCAAAACTGATTCGTGGTCATCAATTACCAGAATCCTCAGCAAGGTCTTAGCTGATAATAAAGCTTGTTTCATCATCAGGCCTATTGCGGTTTCGGTATTTAAGTATACAATATTTAAAAGCTGATCTTAAATAAATATATATATATATATTTGTTTTTGACTACCAGCGAAAATACCAAGCCGCACTCATCTTTTTACTCCGACAAAAGCATTTTCCTGAGGTTAAAAACCGAAAACTTTCGTAAAGATATCCTAATTCTGGTATACTAGAATAAAGTTCTACTGTGGATATATCTGGATAAGTAATTTGCACCATGAGCTGAGATACATTTCCCAGTTCTTGTAACCTAATGTTAATTGAGATTTTTGGCAAAACTTCCGGTAAAGTTATTCTGAGTAACTCTTCTAAAGCTCTTAAAACTATAAAACTGCGTTCGGCTGGCTCATCTCGCCACGAAGCAGGCATATCTATATTAAAATACAGATCGGGATGAGATGTAAGTAACGGTTCTAATAGACATTCAATCGCTAAAGGCAAGCTATCCTCAAGGTATGCCGGAAATAAGCGATCGCTTAATTGTGCCAAGGATTGATGAAAGTTATCAGTTTTTTTTAAACATTCCTGAGTTTGGTTGACTGATAACTCCAGATTATCTATAGGCAACAATTCTAAGTTTCTACGGATGATGAAAGATTCTTGCAATAAACCGTCGCGAATTTTCTCGGCTTCTAGGAAGAGTTTGGCGGACTGCCTACAAAACCACCAT
The DNA here is from genome assembly GCA_964658145.1 of uncultured Stigonema sp. GTDB lineage: Bacteria > Cyanobacteriota > Cyanobacteriia > Cyanobacteriales > Nostocaceae > Stigonema. The sequence goes on along the minus strand of CAZZYE010001077.1, from coordinate 1,626 downwards.
TGCAAAGCTTGTTGAGTTTCGTTATGGGATTTTCTCGACCACATGATGAGCATAATGTAAACCATCAAAACTAAAATTTGTATATAACATTGGTAGAACACAAAGCACCACTCTGATTAGGTATTCTTATATCATAAGAGAAAGTTAAGCGATTATAGATAGCTAGAATCGTTACCTAATTTACATTCTGAGCAAAAGTGTCACCCGGAAAAATTTAGTTGCGGCAAGTGCTGCTTATAAATCTGATATTAACCTTGCCCTTCTGAGCATAAATTGCAGTGCTGTTTCTTCTCTAGAAATAATACTAGCTGTAGCAGCCATTCCGGCTTGAAGATGGCATTGGTGTTCACCATGCCCAAAGTCAAATGTTTCCGGTTTTACTGTCACTTCAAAGTAGCTTGCCCCACTGGTTGCAGAACTTGCTGTACCTGAATTGTTTTGAGATGTAATGGCGTCTGGAGAAATTGCGCTCACAACACCTTTAAGAGTTCCGTAATCAGGATAAGGACAAGCATCAACTCGCAATTGCACTTTTTGCTCAACTGCAACTTTTCTAATGTCAGCCGGAGAAATCATGGATTTAATAACTAGAGGAGAATTAGAGGGAACAATTTGGGCAATAGGTTCGCTTGAACGTACAACTTGACCTGGGTTGTTCACATTTAGCTTCAGAATGATGCCATCACTAGTAGCACGAAGAGTGGTACTTTTCAATTGACTATCAACTTGTTGGAGATCTTTTCGAGATTGGTTGATTTGGCTTTGTATTTCAGCTTGCCGTTGAATTAAGGATTGTTTTTCTTTGAGCAAAGTCGCGATAGTTGCTTCACCTTGAGCAATTTCTTGCTCAACTTTTTCTTTTGCTATGTCAACTGTTGCTTGGCTTGGATTAAGCGCAGCTTTAGTTGCTTGAACTTTGGTTTTGGCAATGTCAATAGCTCTTTTTTCGCCCTCAAGTATTGATTCTGCCTGCACCACAGCTAGTTTTTTCTGTTCATATTCACGCTTACCTATTGCTCCGGTTTGTGACAACTGCTTATAAATTTCGCGATCTCCCTTAGCAAATTCTAAATCCGCCTTGGCTTTTTGCAAATCTGCCTCAGCTTTTTGCAAACTTGCGAATGCCGCCAACGAGTCGCTGCTGGTTGTAATTTGCCGATCTTGATAGTCTCGTTGGTTGCGTGCCAAATCCGCTTTTGCGGAAGAAACCGTCTGTTCTATAACTCTCTTTTGAGCAAGAATTTGAACATCTAGACTTCTGATTTGAGCATATATTTGAATGAGTTGTAACTTGCTCTGATCGATAGTGCCTTTTACCTGGCTCTTTTTGATTTGCAACTGCTCATCATCAAGGCGGGCGATCGTATCTCCCCGTTTAACGATCTGATTTTCTTTAACGAAAATATTTTTAATAGTTCCATCTATTTGCGGTTGTACAAGCCTGAGGTCTCCTATAGGACGCACACTAGCAGGAGCTTTCACCGTCACATTGTATTTCAGAGATGAGGCAAGGCTAAAGGCAGCACCAACAGTCCCGATCAGAAATACTCCAGCTAAGGATGTCCAAGGACTAACAGGAGGAAGAAACTCGTCACTTTTAACTGATGGTAGAAGTTTTTGCTGTTG
>CAZZYE010001076.1:0-3030 GCA_964658145.1 uncultured Stigonema sp. | reverse complement strand
TCCCTGTTCCCTTGATTTCGACAGAGATGAAAACCGCTATAACTCAACTTAACTGTCCGGTGTGCGGATACACGGAAATTGAAGGCAACACTTGCCCAAACTGCGAGACAGACGTTTCCCTGATTCGGATGCTGCACCAGCTGCCACAAACTGAAAAACCGCGCCGACAAGTCAAAGTTGCTGGATGGCGATTGGCATTTACTGGGGTAATTCTCGTGATTGGCATGGGATTGGGAGCATTGGGCTGTTTTCTATTCCTCCAACCACAGATATTCACCGCCACCTCTACCAGTCCAGTTGTCATTAATAGCCCCAGCCCAACACCTGCACCCGTCAAGCCTAAAGATAACAAGAGCGCGATCGCTCTTAAATTTTGTGGCAAGGGAACTTCTTGGGAAGTGATGGTTAAGGCTAATTCCCAACTTAAAAGGCGGGAATACTATATAGATGTGGGGGAGGTTTTAAAAGTACCAAACTGCAAGGAGGGTGCTTGATGATCATCCTTGACAGTGTGAACGCCTTAAGTAAAACTTTGTTGGGCGTTGTAGTAGTTGATGCCTGGAAGCAAGCACCACAGACTAAAGTAGCAAGCCAGAAAGCACAAAGACTTGCTCAAAACAAGCACCTGCGGGAAGCAGTCACAATAGCTGAAAAAGCTGTTGCTGCTTGGTCTAGCAAACCTGGTTTTTGGGAGCGTTTGATTTGCCAATTGCTTTTAGGTAATATTTTAGACCAACTCACCCAGCAATTAAAGCAGTGGCGCCTCCAAGTGGCAGAGGTAGACAAGCTAGCTGCTAATGCCGAAGCGCTTCTCAAACTTGATACTGGCGATCCTCTAGAAACTCAAGTTTTGTCAGGTGCGATCGCCCTTTACAAACGCTGTATTAAAATTCTTTGCGACGACCAATTATCGGGGGCTATTAACCAGTGTCAACAGGAACTGCAACGGCGACAGGATTTTCAAAGATTAATTGCACAAGCGGCATCACTAGCAGAAAATCTATTTTTTAAAAAAGCGATCGCTACTTACAGTGAAGCCGAACAACTTTACTCCACAGAGTCTGTAAGACTTGCGATCGCCGCCAGTAATGCCCAAGTTCAACTTGAAGAAGTTTACGACTCTGCTCTACAAAAAGCGCAGCAAGCTTCTCACTCAGGAAGATTACACGGGGCGATCGCGCTTTTGGAATCGGCTTTAACTAACTTTCAGCGAAGAGAAGGACTTGAATTACTACAACAGCTACAACTTACAGTTAAAGGGAAAGAACAGTTTCGCCAAGGGTTAGCAGCCGAGAAAGCGGGTGAGTTCAAAACCGCTGCATCACTGTATGAAGCAGCTCAAATCCTCTTGCAAAACCCGAAAGAATGCCAAATCCGGTTAGGACTTGTAGCGCTTAAAACCCAGAACTGGGCAACAGCATTATCCCACCTAGAGGGGGTCGATGGAGAGCAAGCGGCTTACCTGCGGGGATTTACTTATGCACAACAAGGCAATTTACAACAAGCTTATCGGGAGTGGCAATCTTTATCTCACCAGGAAATTGCATCGAATCGGCAAATTCTCAGAACTCTTTCTCAACGACAACGCCTGAACCTCCTCCAAAATATCGAAGAATTGGTATGGTGTGGAAACTTAGAAGCAGCTCAAGTAGCGAGTGCAGAATTTCGGCAAAAATTCGGTTTTGATCCAATAGTAGAAGGTAATCTCAATGAACATATCCAACCTCGTTTAGAAGCAGCAATTTGGCAAAATACAGATTTGGAAATTGTTGCCAATCAAGTCGAAAAAATCTGGATTTCTCAGCCTAATATTACAACCTTGCACAACTGGGCAGTCGCGACTTATTACGGCGTTGTAGAGACGCGAAATTGCACTTCGTGCCGCTTCGCTAACGCGTCTCTACATGATTTTATTATTTCTTTGTCAACAGCATTGGCAAATTTAACTCATGAGTCGGCGTTGAAAGATGTACCTTGGCTGGAAAACCAAGTTGTTGACTTGGAAGCAGTCTCTTTTGAATTGAAACGACGTCTGGAATCAGCAATTGATAATTTTAAATATCAAGATATTAACCAGTATTTAGAGTTACGCGATCGCTACCGTTTAGAAATGGTATCTTTGCGATTGATGAGTGAACAGCCAGCCGAAGGAATGAAAGTAAAAGATATCCGCGTATCACCAGGTTGCTACAACCGTTACTTTAATCATTGGCTAGATAATTGGGTGAATGATATTGAGCCAAATCACAAAATTTTGCACTCGCTTTACACTCCTTGGGGATTAGCAGTTGCTGCTTGTATAGAAGGAGATACCCAAAGAGCAATCCAACTCAAACCGACAACAAAAAAGAGTGCTAGTACAGAATTATTTGCTCAAAATTTTGTCGCTTATCATGAAGGTTGTTATCAGCTTGTGCAGCACAAATGGCGAGAGGCAATGACGCATCTCAAACAAGCTTCTTCAGAAATAAAAACTTCTATTTTTTGGCAACAAGAAATAGATAAACTGTGTTCTATTCAGCGTCAAGCGATATCAAACTTTAGAGAACATTTAGAGTTTGCCCAGTTTTGGTATGACCTTTTGGGAAGTAAACCTGCTAGAAGTTATCTTGCTGAGTATAAAGCAGAACAACTGCGGCAAAAACTGGCAAATCAACAAATTTTGTTAGATCTCGCACTGCGGGAACTACAAGATATCAAACAAATTGATGATCGTAATCCTATTGTACTTGATTTGATTGAAAGAGTCGAATACATGCAAGAGATTGAAGAAATAGATAAGCTTCTCAAGAGACAAAAGTATGAAGAAGTTGTAAGTAAAGCTAAGAGATCGCGTCATGAACGTGTGAAGTTTAGAGTAGCTGAATTTTTTATTGAAATATTAATTAATAATATTGATAAAGGAGATTTAAGAGACTACCAAGCGGTTCAGCAACTAGGGCGATGGGCTTACGAAATCTGCCCTGATGAACCTGCATTTCAAGAAGTTTATCGAAGGCTAATTTCTAATTGTTAGTTGTTAGTTGTTGG
>CAZZYE010001075.1:0-3034 GCA_964658145.1 uncultured Stigonema sp. | reverse complement strand
TTTTTGTTTTTCTCTGCTACCCCAATTTATTGAGCCGATACACAATTAGTGCTATTGCAATTATTGGTTTATCCGCTTTAGTAACTCAGCTTCAATTTCTTCATCTGTAGTGCAAAGTACACCTGGTTTTTGCTTTATTCTATCTACGTAGGCATAGAAGGCTTCATCGTCATTACGATGAGATAAAATGTAAGCTCTTAACTCTTCCTCGCTCATTTCTTGAAATAATCGCTTTGTCATAACCAAATCACTTCTCCTATTGGGGTTACTTCTGCTTGTAACGAATTATCAGCCAAAATATAGAGATTTCCGCTTCGCTCATCACTAATCCAGTTGTCGATCAAGCAATTGAGCGAGCAATGGGAGCATCAACAGATGCAGAAGCAATGGCATTTTGGAAAAAGGTGCAGTGGGATGGTCAAACAGGAGTGACGACTAAAGGCGACGCGGCTTCCGCTTGGCTAGTTAACACGAACTAAAGATTCCGACTGGTGAGTATTAAGACAATCTATGATGACGATCTGGCTGCGTCGAAGATTTGAAAGTGGTCTCTATTCACTAAATCCCCGCAAGGGGACTGAAACTTCGCTCAGGCAGATAGTTGAAGAATTGCAACAACTAATTTAGTCCAGAAGTGCCGTAGATGTTGTCTGGCTTGGACTGCATCTGATGTACCATAAGTAACACTCCGTGAGTACATCCACATTCCCCATGCCAAAACCTGCCGATGTCAGTACCAAACGCTTAATTAGCCTTGCACCCAATAATTGGGTAAAATGGGTAACACAAATCCCTGATATCGTTGCAGGCGAAATCCTTAACTCAGAATTCCAGTGGATCAGCAGAGAAAGCGATGTACTCATCCGCGTCGAGAGTCCTGAACACGGAAAATTTCTTGTTCTCAATGAATTGCAATTGCGCTATAAAGCACAAATGCCCAGAAGGATGCGTGCTTATGCCGGACTTGCAGAAGAAAAATATCGCTTACCAACATATCCTGTACTGATTAATATTCTCAAAACAAGTGATCAACAAATTCCGACGCGATACGAGTCTAATGTAGCAGGATTACAAGTACGTCAAGATTACCGCGTCATCAACCTGTGGGAAGTTGATGTAAACATCGCCTTTGAACAACCCTTACCGTCTCTACTTCCATTTGTGCCGATTCTTAAAGGTGGTGAAGACGAGTCTACAATTCGAGAAGCATTACGATTATTGCAAGCAGATGAACAATTGAACCAGCTAGAAACAGTCTTAGCCTTTTTTGCTACGTTTGTACTAGATAGTGCATTAGTTCAACAAATCATGAGGTGGGATATGACAGTATTGTACGAGTCTCCTTGGTACCAGGAAATTCTGCGTGAGGGGGAAATACGCGGCGAACAACGTGGCGAACAGAGAGGTGAGGAACGCGGAAGACTTGAGCAAATGCTATCAAACATTGAAATGACTCTGGAAATGAAATTCGGTAGTGACGGCTTACAACTGATGTCACAAATCTCGTCTATTTCGGATTTAGAAAGCTTAACAGTGATTCTGAGGAGTGTAATTGCAGCCAATACAGTTGAAGAATTGCAACAACTAATTTAGTGCTCTTTTATTACTCTCGCTTCTATTAAATTTGAAACCCTATTTTAACATTAAGTCCGCCTGCGCGGACTTTGTCTGTGTAGCCGCACCTGTGCCTCAGTTATTCTCTCTCCAAAGTCATAGAAGAAAGAAATTTTTTAGTGCTGGCGGGGTTGTTGGTAAAAATGAGTAGTGGTTAGGGAAAGGGAGGTGATCGCAAGTTATTATTTGTATAGGTTCCAAGTATTTTGGACTTCCATCGCCATTTCCTGTCGCAAGTCCCACGGTAATATGACTTCTACTTTTGAACCCAAAGCCCGCAACCACCTAATTACGTAGTAGTCTGTTCTGCGGAAATAAACTTGGTAATAGGCATCGGTATCTGGACGAGACTGGAGAATTTCTAAAAGAGTCTGTTGGTGTTGTGGGCTAGGTGTATGTTGTTTGAGCAATCTTACTGCTTGATTGTACTTAATGATTGTGTTATTGGACAGAGGGTTTTATCATTTCCGATTTTTTGAAAGCCTTATTAATCAAAATGTTCACTTTATGAAGGAGATTAAAAGCTAAAGCCTCTATTAAAGTATTAAAAGTATTTACTTATGACTATTCTGTTAAAGACCAATTGATTCAACTTGGTACTGGTCGAGGTAGCGCTCCTATTCTCACTTTACGATTGGTAGAAATTCGAGTTGGGAAAGCTACATATTCTTACATTACTTCTGTTGTTGACCCAAATGTTTTACCTCCCTACGTTGTGGCAGATTTGTATCGACGAAGATGGAGGATTGAAGAGGCTTTTCACACAGTAAAACGCTTGTTGGGATTGTCTTATTTGTGGACTGGTTCTATTAATGGTGTCAAATTACAAGTGTGGGCTACTTGGCTATTGGGTGCAGTTTTAGTGGATCTGGAAGATGCGAAGCTCCGAAAGGAGCCGCTTCGCTAACGCCGACGAATTATCTCTGCCATTTGATCGGATTTCTTTGGAGATGTTATATCGCGGTTTATACCAATGAGCGCGTTGCCTATGACAAAGGTAAAGCCACAGACCCAGTTAAGTACTTCGCTGAATAGCGAAAATCAGGATTTAGGCGTGGTCAAAGCCCTGCGAAAGCCTGTCCCCAAGCTCGATTTATCACCTTTTCCTTTACCCCCCTTGACAAACGTGCAGTTTGCTTAACCTATCACAGATGGTCTAACAGTAGCTAAATTTTGGGGAGCATTACCATTTCTAATGCGAGAATTATCCTCGTTGAATTGCACATCAAGAACCCAATGTAATTCATTTTCTATACTCCAATGACTACGTATATATTGAGCTAATAGTTCAGAATTATTGGATAAACTGCTAATAAAATAATGATCCTGAAGTTGAATCCAGCTTTTATATTAGCTTGACAACTGTACGAGCCTCTGATTTTTTATCGGACTTACATATCTGATATCTTGCACCATTCTC